>CAYSNS010000097.1:0-5376 GCA_964432395.1 uncultured Aquifex sp.
TAGGTATAGAGATAAGAATGGAAAAGGGAAGACCCATAGTTGTTGCACCAATAGAGGGAACTCCCGCTTTCAAGGTAGGTCTAAGGGCGGGGGACATAATAATAGCGGTAGACGGTGAAGATACCTTTGGGAAAAGTCTGCTTGAGATAGTAAAGCAGATAAGGGGAAAACCTGGGACGGTGGTTAAGCTTACGATAATGAGAAAAGGAGCGGACAAACCTTTCACGGTAGATATAACGAGAGCGATAATAAGGATTGAGAGTGTAAAGTATGTAAAGTATGAAGATATAGGCTATGTAAAGCTTATACAGTTTCAGCACTACACATCAAGGGATTTGCGTAAAGCCATAAGAGACTTGCTTTCCCAGAATGTAAAGGGCTTAATAATAGACCTCAGAAACAACCCAGGTGGACTCCTTTCGGAAGCTGTGAAGGTCTCTGACCTGTTCCTCGATGAGGGAAAGCTTATCGTCTACACCAAAGGAAGGCGCGATGAGGATAGATACTACTCCAAAAGTATGCCCGTTGTCCCTGAAGGCATGCCTGTGGTAGTGCTGATAAACAAAGGCTCCGCAAGTGCTTCCGAGATAGTAACAGGAGCTTTGAAGGACCACCGCAGGGCGGTGGTTGTTGGTGAAAAGAGCTTCGGCAAGGCTTCTGTCCAGAACATAATACCTCTTGAGGATGGGTCCGCTATCAAGCTCACCGTCGCATACTACTACACTCCAAAAGGGCAACTAATACATAAAAAGGGCATAGAGCCAGACGTAAAGGTCAAGATGGACGACAAGACATGGGAAAAGCTATCCGAGACCATAAGGAAGTTGAAGATAGAGGGCAACGGTAATAAGGTAATACTCCTTCCAGATATAGATATTCAGCTGAGGAAGGCGATAGAGATTCTCAGAGCGAGAATTTACCAAAAAAAGGCAGCATGATAACTCTGGCGGTTGAAACCTCCTGTGATGAGACCGCACTCTGTATATACGACTCAGACAGGGGAAGTTTGGGAGATGTTATTCTTTCTCAGGCTAAACTCCACTCCCCTTTTGGGGGTGTGGTTCCGGAGCTCTCCGCACGGGAGCACACGAGGAATATATTGCCCCTGCTGGAACTACTACAGAGTAAAACCCGCTTTGACCTAAGCACTATAGACTTCGTGTCTTTTACACTTACACCGGGCCTAATACTCTCTCTGGTTGTGGGTGTGTCCTTTGCTAAGGCTGTGGCTTACACACTTAACAAACCCCTTGTTCCGGTCCACCATTTGGAAGGACATATATACTCGGTGTTTGTTGAAGAGCCTGTAGATTACCCTTTTGTTGCCCTCATAGTGTCGGGAGGACACACGGACCTGTTTCTGGTGGAGGATTTCGGACGTTATAAGTTTTTGGGTGGAACGCTGGACGATGCGGTAGGAGAAAGCTACGACAAAGTGGCAAGGATGCTGGGACTCGGATACCCCGGGGGCCCAGTAATAGACAAGCTTGCAAGAAAAGGAAGGGATATCTACAGCTTCCCCAGACCCATGAAAAATTCCGAGGACCTTAACTTCTCCTTCAGTGGGCTGAAGACTGCGGTGCTGAACCTGATAAGCCCTCAAAGGGATTTCAGGGTTGAAGACGTTGCCTGCTCATTTCAGGAAGCGGTTGTTGATATACTCGTTCATAAGAGCCTAAAAGCGCTTGAGAAAACGGGAATAAACAGGCTGGTTGTGGTGGGCGGTGTGTCTGCAAACAGTAGGCTAAGGGAGTCTTTGGGAGAAAAATCACGAGAGTTAGGTTTTAGACTCTACATACCCAGCCCTAAGCTTTCTACCGATAATGCGGTAATGATAGCTTACGCAGGCATGGAGCGCTTCAAGAGGGGAGTGACTTGTCCTATGGACATAAACCCACAGCCTAACATCCCCCTCGAAGAGTTCGGCAAGCTATGGAGTTAACCTGCTGAGTGCTTTTTGAAATATCTCTCTGTCACCCTTATACTTCAGAAGCTTCTTCGCTCTGTCTATAGGAAAGAAGGCAACGTCCTTCACCTCCCACGATACCCTCCGCTCACCTCTCACATACTCCATAAGGTAGTAGTAGACCTTTTTAAAGACCTTCTCTCCTCTGAAAACATACCAGTAACTGACTTCACCCAGATAGTCCACTATCTTACCTTCTATGCCTGTCTCTTCCTTTACTTCTCTCAGTGCGGTATCCGCAGGTTTCTCTCCCCTCTCTATGTTTCCTTTTGGGAAGGTCCACACTCCTGACGTGTTCTGTATGAGGAGCACCTCACCGTCTCTGAAGAGAACCCCGCCTGCGGAGAACTCCCTTCTCATGTGTTTACAAGCCTGAGCAGGTCCACCGCACCCTTGAGGGTGTTCTCTGTCTTTGTTCCCATGAGCCTTGCCACTTCCTGGAGCTTCCCTTCCTGGGAAAGCTTCTTAACCCTTATGTAGGGGATATCGCCCAAAAACTCTTTGAGGGTAAGGAAGTTTACATCTCCCGCAGCGCATATGGGAGCGGAGTGAGTTATGACTATAACCTGCATGTTGCGGGAAACCCTTTTTAGAAGTTTGGCCAGCTTTACCGATGTCTCTCCGCTCACTCCAGTATCTACCTCGTCAAATATGTAAGTCCCCGTGGGAGGGTCTATGAGCGACAGGGCAAGAAACAGCCTGCTGAGCTCACCTCCCGAGGCGCACTCTTCAAGGGGCTTGGGCTCCATCCCATAAGAAGAAAACAGAAACCTGACCTTGTCCCAGCCATACTCACTAAAGCCAGCTCTTTCAAGGATTACTCTCAGAGTTGCTCTTTCAAGGTTCAGTTCCCGTAAAATCTCAAGTATTTCCCTCTCCAGGAGCTTTGCGGTTTTTTCCCTCCTGCGGGATAGCTCTTCACAGGCTTGTAGAAGCTTTGCTTTCTCTTCTTCAAGCTTACTTTTTAGCTCTTCCAGCTTCAGCTCAAACTCCTGAGAGTCCTTAATAAGCTTTTTAAGCTCCTTAGCTTCCTGCACCAGTTCCTTATAAGGCTTGCCGTATTTTTTCTCAAGGCGTTGAACTTTGAAGAGTATCTCATTTACTCTGTCTATTTCTTCCTGCGATAGCTCTATGTCCTTTTCCCTCAAGGACTGTGCAAGCTCGTATAATTGCTCCTTTATATTGTTTAGGGCTTCTATCTCTCCATCAACTTGACTGCCCAAGTCCTTGGCTTTCCATAGCAGTCTGACAGCGTTGCCTATAGATGAGTAAGCGGAGGTCTCAGAATCGTGCAGGTATATAAGGGCCTCGAGGATAAGCTTTTTAACCTTCTCCGCGCTGTTTAGAGCCTTTGCCTTTGCCCTTATCTCTTCCAGCTCGTCTGGAGACAGCCCTACACTCTCTATTTCCGAAACCTTAAACTCCCAAAGATCCCTCTTGTGCTTCGTCTCCTCCTCTAAATCCCTAAGTTCTTGAATCTCCTTTAATGTTTTTGAGTATCTTCTATAGCTCTCTGAAACTTTCTCTAAAAGAGCCTTATGTTTACCGAATCTGTCCAGTAACCGCCTCTGGAAGTCTTGCTTGAGAACTTTCATAAACTCGTTCTGCCCCTGAATTGCTATCTCACCCTCAAGTATGTCCAAAACCGTCCTGAGCGAAGTTCCCCGACCATCAAGATAATACCTGCTCCTTCCGTTCCTTATCTCCCTGCGCAGTATGACAGGCCCGTCTCCCTTTTCTATTTCAATCTCTACCGCTGTGCCTTCTGGGAACTCCCCTTGCTTTCCCATAACGAACTCTACCGCGGACAGGGTCATTGACTTACCCGTTCCCGTTTCACCTGAGATTACATTCAGACCCTCCTCAAACTCAATTTCCAGGTCTTTGATAAGCATGTAATTCTCTATCCATAGTCTCCTGAGCATGGTATTTAATATCTAACATTCTGTCTATGCCTTCAATACTTCTCATAGGCCCGAAGAAGGCTATCATATCTATCTATGGTAGAAAGGAGAAAGAGCCGTCAGATAAATGTAGGTAACGTCAGGATAGGCGGTGATGCTCCTGTAGTTGTCCAGTCTATGACATCTACAAAAACTCACGAGGTGGAAGAAACGCTTCTTCAGATAGAAAGGCTTCACAAAGCGGGATGTGAGATAGTCAGGGTTGCGGTTCCCCATAAAGAAGACGTGGAGGCTCTTGAGGAGATAGTAAAAAAGAGTCCCGTCCCCATAATAGCGGATATACACTTTGCATCCTCTTACGCTTTTCTGTCCATGGAAAAAGGTGTTCAAGGGATACGAATCAATCCCGGTAACATAGGCAAGGAGGAAGTCGTAAGGGATATAGTTCAGGAAGCGAAGATAAAAGGCGTGGCAATCCGCATAGGTGTTAATTCAGGTTCCCTTGAGAAGGACCTCTTAGATAGGTATGGATATCCGAGCGGTGAAGCTCTGGCTGAGAGTGCCCTTCGGTGGTCGGAGAAGTTTGAAAGATGGGGATTTACCAATTACAAGGTTTCTATAAAGGGTTCTGACGTTTTAGAGAACATAAAGGCTAACAGGATATTTGCGGAGAGGACCGATGTCCCACTGCACATAGGCATAACGGAAGCGGGAATGGGGGCCAAGGGGATTATAAAGTCCTCTGTCGGTATAGGTATACTGCTTTACATGGGAATAGGAGATACGGTCAGGGTGTCCCTCACCGACGACCCGGTGGTTGAGGTTGAGACCGCTTATGAAATACTTAAGTCGTTGGGACTTCGTAGGAAAGGCATAGAGATAGTCGCATGCCCCACCTGCGGGCGGATTGAGGTTGACCTTCCCAAGGTTGTTAGAGAGGTAGAGGAAAAACTGAACCACCTTGATAAGTCCCTCAAAGTGGCAATAATGGGATGTGTAGTGAATGCAATAGGCGAAGCTCGCGAGGCGGATATAGGTCTTGCCTGTGGTAGGGGGTTTGCCTGGATTTTCAAAAAGGGTAAGCCCATAAGGAAAGTTGATGAAAGTGTTATGGCACAGGAACTTTTGAAAGAAATAGAGAGTATGGACTAAGGAGAGGAGCATGAACGAGGAAGAAAAAAAGGAAGAAGAGCAGGAACTCTCTCAGGAAGAGTTGGCAAAGCAGTGGGAAGAGGCTTTAGCCCAGCAACAACAGGGGCAGGAGGAAGAACCAGCAGAGGAACAGCCTGAACAGACTCAGGAGCAGGAAGAGGAAGAAACCAAGGAACTTGTGGCGAAAAAGGAAGTAACGGACAAAGATATTTCCAAGCTCTTAGAAAGGTTAATGGATATACCTCTGAACGTGGAGGTTGTGGTGGGGGAAACGGTTATCCAGATAAGAGAGCTCGTTAACCTGGGTACCGGTTCCGTTCTGGAGCTCGACAGGGAGACCACCGAACCGGTAGA
>CAYSNS010000098.1:0-5374 GCA_964432395.1 uncultured Aquifex sp.
GAAGGAGGAGGGAACCTCCTTCCTCATAGATGCAATGCTTGAGAACCAGACCTCGCCTGCCACAAAGAGGGACAAAGATAAGATGAGACAGCTCCGCTGTATGATGGAGAAGGTCACGCCGGAAGGCGTCGTTAAAACACTCAAAGCCCTCGCCCACAGAAAGGACAGCACCGAACTACTCAAGGACATAAAGCTTCCCACCCTTGTCGTTGCGGGCATGGATGACGATAAGGTAACTCCTCCCGAGGTGGTCAAGAGAATAGCCCAAGGAATAGAAGGCTCCCGTTACACTGAGCTTGAGAACTCCGCCCACCTGCCCCCCTTTGAGAACCCCGAAGCCTTCAACAAAGTCTTCCTTGAGTTTCTGGAGAGCGTCCTTTGAAGAGATTTCTCTACAGACTTTCGGAAGAAGAGCTGAGTGAGGCTCTTGCGCACAAACCCGTAGCTCTTGAGGTTCTGCAAAGGGAAGGGGAGACCCTCACGGTGGCGAGCTACGAACCCCTCGCAGGACTTGAGCCTATATCCACCGAAGAGGTCGGCGAGGACTGGAAGAACTGGAAACAGAACTTTGGACCCGTTGAGGTGAAAGACTTCGTGATAATGCCTCCTTGGAAGAGACCCGTCCTCATAAACCCGGGGACAGCCTTCGGCACGGGACTCCATCCCACCACTCAGATGTGCATAGAGCTTTTGAGTGAGTATGTTAGGGAAGGAGACAGCGTCCTTGATGTGGGAACGGGAAGTGGAATTCTCGCCATAGTTTCTAAGCTCCTTGGTGCGGGAAGAGTCTTAGGTATTGATATCAGTAAAGACGCCCTTAGGGCGTGTGAGGAGAACGCAAAGCTCAACGGCGTAAAGGTAGAAACCTCCCTCGAGACCCCCTCTGAGATTGAGGAACCCTTCGATGTGGTTGTGGCAAACCTTGAGATGTCCATCTTCCGTAAAGAACTGAAGCACCTATTACCTCTTTACAAAAGGGTAGCTATATTCTCGGGCATATACGGAGAAGATGAGCTTGAACAATTCCTAAAACTTGCAGGAACCCCTGCGGATTACAGGGTAGTATCAAGAGAAGACTGGTATTGCATAATAGTTAACAGATGAGGAACATAAAAAAGCTCGTAAGAACGCTGACCTTTCTATCCCTTGCGTTGATAGCAGGCTTTACCCTGTATAACCTGTTCGTCCTAAAGCCCCGTGTAGAAAACATAGAATCCCTGTCTAAGATACCGAAGAAGAAAGTTGTAACTCTCACAGTATCACCCAGAGCTTATACGAAAGAGATAAAGGTAATAGCTATCCAGGGAGGAAAGGAGATAACGCTTTTTTCCGGGGAGCTCCCACCCGGCACGGACCAGGTCACTTTCAGTGTTGAACCTAGGCAACTCGGCCTTGTGGATGGCAAAGCAAAGATAATAGTTGAACTCAGGAGACTACTCCTGCTCACAGATAGGTTTGAGATAGAATCCCTTGTAGATACAACTCCACCCGGAATCCGTATTCTCCACAGTCCCTACAGTGTCCTGCAAGGAGGTAGTGGCGGTGTAAAGGTAAAGCTTTCTGAGCCCGCAGAACTATATCTGGAGGTGGGTGGTAGGAGATTTAGGTCCTACAAACTGGATAATCTAACCTATCTAATACTCTTCGGCGTGCCCATAGAGGCATCTACCAAGGAAGTTATTAAAGTAGTTGCCCAAGATGAAGCTGGTAACAGAGCCATTGTAACCCTTTCTACCAAGATAAAAAGGAACAGATTTCCGACCTTCAGGATAGAGCTCGTGGGTAAGGAAAAGCTTATGCTTCCTAAACTGAAAGCTATACTCCGACAAGAGCGGGAAGGAGAAAGCTTTGTGAGTATCTTTAAAAGGGTTAACGAGGACATAAGGAATAAGAACGAGGGAGAGATATCCCGTATAGGCAAAAAATCTTTTGCGGGCAGGCTCTGGAGTGGCAAATTCCTGCAGATGAAAAACAGCAAGGTTGTTTCAATATACGGAGAGAAAAGAATATACCTCTACCGTGGTAAAGCAATAAGCGAGAGCAGACACATGGGCTATGACCTTGCCTCTGTTAAGAACGCAAGGGTTCCCGCCTCCAACAGCGGTGTGGTTGTCTTTGCGGGAGACCTCGGTATTTACGGAAACACCGTGATAATAGACCACGGTTATGGGTTGATGAGTCTCTACGCCCACCTTGCGGACTTCAGGGTAAAGAAAGGGGACAAAGTAAAAAAGGGACAGACCATAGGCTACACCGACACAACCGGGCTTGCTTTCGGAGACCACCTGCACTTCGGTATTCTGATTGACGGCTACGAGGTAACACCCTTAGAGTGGTGGGACTCAAACTGGATAGAATCCCGTATTGAGCCTCTGTTCTCCCGATAAGGTTTATCATATCTATCTATGAAAGGTTCCTTTGAAGAACTGGTCAAGATTATGGAAAAGCTCAGGAAGGAATGTCCCTGGGACAGGGAACAGACCCATGAAAGCCTGAAGAAGTTTCTCATAGAAGAAGCCTATGAGGTTCTCGACGCAATAGACTCAAAGGACGACCAAAAGTTAAAAGAGGAGCTCGGTGACCTGCTCCTACAGCCTGTGTTTCATGCTCAGATAGCAAAAGAGAGGAGTGCCTTTGACATATACGATGTTATAGCCAACTTAATAGAGAAGCTCGTAGAGAGGCATCCTCACGTATTCGGGGATGCGGACCCGCAGGACGTTTTAAAAAACTGGGAGAAGAAGAAGACCAAGAAGAGGGAGAGCATACTCGAGGGCATTCCCAAACACCTCCCTGCACTGATGCGTTCTCAGAAGCTCCAGGATAGAGCATCCCAGGTAGGTTTTGACTTTACAGACATATCACAGGTTTTTGAAAAAATTGAGGAAGAGATAAACGAACTCAAAGAATCCCTGCAGGAGCAGGACCGGGAGAATATAGAGCACGAGATAGGTGATATCCTCACCGCGGTTGTGGAGCTCGCAAGGTTCGTAGGTGTCGATGCGGAGCAAGCCCTGCAAAGTGCCAATGAAAGGTTTATCAGGCGCTTCCGATACATAGAGGATAGAGCAAAGGAGATGGGAAAAAGGCTCGAGGATATGAGCCTGGAAGAGATGGACAAGCTGTGGGAAGAGGGTAAAAGGAAACTTGAAACATGATGCAACAATGTTGCAACATAGCAACACTGCCTATAGTTTCTAACGAACAAAATATAACCTAAAATCAATGATTTGCGCACGCACATGTTTGGCACAAAGCTTGCTTTCAAAAAGTTGAAACTACCCGAAAGGAGGTGGGTAAGATGGCAACACTCAGCAAACTCAAAGAGCTTATGTCTATACCGGGTGCGGTAGCCGCGGGTGAGTTTACCGATGACGGCAAGCTCGTCGCTTATTACGGTGACATTGATGAGAAGTCCGCGGAGATAGCAGCCATGATGTGCGCTGCTAACAAGCTCATGGGAAATATGCAGGCTAAGGGCTGGAGCGCTTACACCGGCAAGGGAGGATTTTATCCGGTCGTGGGCTTTGCGGTTGCAGGAGGTAAGTACGCTGCGTGCATAATGGGCAACGTGGGCGTTTTTGTAGAGATGGATAAGGCGGACTTTGACAAAACCTTTGAAGTTCTATCTAAGTACATCTAAAGGAGGTGGGTAAGATGGCGAACTTGGACAAGCTTCTGCAAATCAAGGGTGTTTGGGCGGCAGGTGAGTTCACCGACGACGGTAAGCTCGTAGCATACAAGGGAGACATAGAGGAAGAGCATGCAGCCATGGCTGCGGAGATGTGCTCTGCCAACAACGCTATGGCTAAGATGCAGTGTGATGGATACACCGCCTTTTCGGGACAGGAATGGACACCCCTGATAGGGTGGGCGCTGACAGGTCCCAAGTTCTCGGTGTGTGTGGTAGGAAATGTAGGGGTCTTCGTCAACAACGATGAGGTTTCCTTCAACGAGGTGTTCAAAGCTCTAAGAGAAGAAGCGGGGCTTTGACATCCCCGCGGGGGGTCGCCCCCCCTTAATACTATACTTATAAGGAGAGGTCATATGGGTTTTAAGTTCCTTTCACCGGAGTGGATACAAGCTTACGCTCAGGAGTGGAACAAGAACGAAAAGCTTAAGGAGAACCTTAAGAGCTTTTCCGCAACTATAAAGTATTACATAGATGGTAAGGAGTCGGATGCAGTAGCCATAGAGGTCAAGAATGGAGAGGTTATAAGTGCAGGTCCAGCAGAGCAAGGCAAGAAATACGACTTTGAGCTTTGGGCGAGTCCCGAAAACTGGCAGAAGCTGGCAAAGGGCGAGATGGGTCCCAGGGCAGCCATGCTTACTAAGAGGTTGAAGTTTAAGGGTTCAATGATAACAGCCATGAAGTATATGTCTTCCTTTGAAGAAAGTTTAAGAATGATGAGCAGGGTTCCGACCGAGTGGTAGGTCTACATTTATAGAATGGACTTCAGAAGTCTTTCCCAGCTCTTTGATGGTGTTTTGGTTATAGATAAGGAACGCAGAATCGTCTTTGCTAATGAAAGGGCAAAAAGGCTCCTGGGTAGGGAGCTGGCACCCGGCCAATCGTGCAGAGGACTGTTTTCTATATGCTCCAGCTGTCCCATGGACCTGGTAGAAGATACAGAAGAGGGTGTGCAGGTCTACGATGTAAGAACGCAGGAAGGCCTACATGTGTGCCTGAGCATGACCCCTCACTACGAAAAGGGAGAGTTTCAGGGAGTTATAGAGATATTCAGGGATGTGAGCAAAGTTATCCACTATATGGAGGAAGTAAGGCGACAGAAAGAATTCGTTCAAGTAGTCCTTGACTCTATAGTTGAAGCGGTGCTTGTCTTTGACGCGGAAGGAAAGGTAATAGACCACAACAGCATGGCTAAGAAGATACTCTGCAGGGAGAGAGAAAGCCTCAGAGGCAAGTCCATACAGGAGCTCATAAACCTCCGTATGGAGGAACTTCCTCCTGAGGGGGAGCGGGGGGACATATTTATAGAGACACCTTGTGGTAGACAGAAGGCTTCTGTGCTCGTTTCGAGGCTCAAGGAAGGAGAAGGATACGTTATCTCCTTCTACATAGTGCCCGAGTTACTTGCTCCTAATAAACATGGATTCCAGATAGTTTCCAAAAGCCCTAAGTTCGCCAAGATACTGGACAGGGTAAGGTCCGTAGCGGAGATGAACGTAAACGTTCTTATAACCGGCGAGACCGGAACGGGTAAAAGCCTTATAGCACGCTACATACACCTGCTATCTCCCCGTAGGGAACAGCCCTTCGTTAAGATTAACTGCGGAGCCATCCCCGAAAACCTGCTTGAAGCGGAACTCTTCGGATACGAGAGGGGAGCTTTTACAGGAGCGGTTAGGAGCA
>CAYSNS010000099.1:0-5351 GCA_964432395.1 uncultured Aquifex sp.
TTCCGACAGACTGGGTGTTATGAGGGACGCATACCTCTTCATAGCCGGGCTGGAAGACTGTTCTCCCCAGGTCGCATCACGCATAGTCTCACACATGGAGCGGGAACTTGTGCACAGCTTAGGAGGTGTGGCGGGGTTGATAAATCTCTGCAGACATAACAGGAAAAACATAGAGGGCACCGTCTCGGTGAGAGAATCAGTAATCGGTCACAAAGATACCATGATTCTTACCGCGGAGATAGTTATACGGAAAAAGGGAATACCCAGATGGAAGAAGAAGGTTAAGGTCATAGCTTCCGTAGGCGAAAATATAAGAATAAGGGACATAAGCTATGCTGAAGGGGATTGATATAGGCGGTAGCTTTATAAAGGTTCTTTGGGAAGATGGTAGAAAAGAGAAGCATCTTATCAGGGAGCTTAAGAGGGACAGGGAGAAACTCATAGGTAAGATAAAGGAAGTTGTCTTCCAAGGTAATCCCGAAGGAGTTGGTATAGCGGTTGCAGGTTTCACTTCTAAGGGCGGGAAGGTATTTAAATCTCCCAACATACCCGTCTTGGACGGCGTCCACCTTAAGGAGATATTCTCTTCCGAGGGCATAGAGATAGCTGTTGGTAACGACGTGACCCTCGGCGCTTACGGTGAGTGGTTCTTTGACTACAGGCAGAGCGAAGCCCTTGTTCTGGTAGCGGTAGGGACTGGTCTTGGCGGTGGATTTGTGGTAGATGGAGAACCTTTCTTCGGAGTGTGCGGTAGCTCAATGGAGGTTGGACACCACATAATAGTCAAAGACGGCTACCTATGTAGCTGTGGAAGGAGAGGATGCTGGGAAGCTTACTGTTCGTCTTACGGTCTGGAGAGACTCTACAGAGAACTTGGAGGTGGGGAAGCAAGGGACTTTGAAATTTCCCGAAAGGCCTTAGAAGGAGAGGACATAGCGCTCCGCGCGGTGGAGAAGTTCAAGGAATACCTCCTGACAGGATTGATGAACATGGTTCATATCTTTAATCCGGACATACTTGTTCTGGGAGGAGGAGTAGTTGAGAACCTAAAACCTCTCTTAGGAGATGTGGAAGAGAGGCTAAAGGATATATCGGTGGGACTGCCGGCATCATGCGTTCACCTGCACTTCTCTTCCGCGGGGGAGTTCTTAGGAGCGAGGGGTGCGCTTGCCTTTATAAAAAGTTTGCAGGCTAAAAAGTGATATTTAGTTATGCGGGATGTAGTTGTTATCTTCGGGCTGTCTGGTTCGGGAAAGTCCTTCCTATCGCGCATATTGAACGAGGAGTTCGGTTATGAGTGGCTCAGGAGCGATGTAATAAGGAAAGAACTTGCAGGCATAAATCTCCACAGCAAGGTTAAGGAGAGGTTCGGAGCGGGCATATATTCGGAGAATATGACCAAGGAGGTTTACAGGGAGATGGTGTCCAGGGCCAAGGAGCTGGTCCGCAGAGGGAAAAAGGTGGTTCTGGATGCAACCTTCCTCAAAAGGTGGCAGAGACAGATGGTAAAGGATTCCTTTGAAAGCCCCTTGTTCATACTGGCCAAGGCGAGCGAAGAGAGCATAAAGCAAAGGCTGGAAGATAGAGAGGATGTTTCGGATGCGGACTTTTTCATATACATGAAACAGAAGGAAGTTATGGACCCCCTGAACGAGCTTGATTATGTTGAAGTAAACACAGAAAGAAGCAAGGAAGAACTCAAGTTAGTCCTGAGTAATCTCATCAATGATTAAGGAGTTTGCCTCCTCCTTTGCAAAGCTCTTTATGGAGTTGCTCATTGACTCCCTCCTTCCGATTATATGCTCTACCTTTGAAACTACCTGCTCAGGTGTTGCGTTCTCCTGTCTTAAGACCAGCCCTCCTCCGAGCTCTTCTATTTCCTTAGCGTTGTAGTACTGATGGTCACCCGTCGCATAGGGATAGGGTATAAACAGAGCGGGAACCCCGAACAGGGAAAGCTCCGTAATGGTTCCTGCCCCAGCCCTGCACACGCACACATCCGCACAGGAGTAAATCAGGCCCATATCCTCCCTAAAGGAAAAGACCTTGATGTTGCCGAGGCCTTCCGCGGATGACTTTGTCTCTTCATAGTGTTTCTTACCGCTTATGAGAAGGACTTGTAAACCCGTCCTCTTGGCAAACTCCACCGCAAGCTTGTTTATAAATACCGCACCCTGACTGCCTCCCATAAAAAGGACAACCGGCTCTCTGGAGTCAAAGGCGAGCCTCTCCTTAGCTACGGTATCCGTAACCCTGTCTCGAAGCAGTTCTTCCCTCACGGGTAGACCCGTTTTTATGACTTCTTTCCCCCTGAAGAACCTCCTTGAGTGTTCAAAGGTTATAAACACCTTATAGCTAAAAGGGAAGAAAACCCTATTGGTGGAGCTCGGGACCGAGTTCTGCTCGTGTATATAGAGCTTAGCTCTTTTGAAGAGAGAAACTAAGCCTGCGGGGACGCTTCCGTATCCGCCTAAAAGCAGAACCTTATCTTGGCATGATATCCTACTGAGAAGCCTGAAAGAAGCTAACGTAAAGTTCTTCAAAGCCAAGAGCTTACCCGTAAAGGGTGAACCTCTGAAGGGAAGTGTATTTAGGAAAAGCTTATCACCCGGTATAGCCTCCCTGTATTGGCATTCTATCCCCCTTGATGTTCCTACATACAGCGTCTCCAGACCTTGCCTTTGGGCCTTTTTCAATATCTCAAGAGCGGGAAAGAAATGACCTCCCGTTCCCCCACCTGAGACTATAACTTTCATTTAAGTTAAATTCTACGAAAGATTGAGGAGGTAAGCCATGAGGACTATGTTTATCTTACTCACCTTAACATACAGCGCCTTTGCCTTGCCGGAGGGTGAAGTTCTCTTTAAGAACCACTGCATGAGGTGCCACACCCAGGAGAGTCCCAAACCCCTTAGCTTCCTCAAGAAGAAGTATGCGGACAAACCTCACGAGGTCATGGAGCTGGCCAAGAGATGCCCTTGGGGAAAGGGTCTGTCGGATATGGAGATAGAGATAATCGCTCGGTGGCTGGCGGGAAAGGAGTAAAATCAATTCTATATAGAGCAAATAGAAGCCGGAGGCAGAGAGAATGGAAGACATAGTGGTGGGTGGCTACCTGATAAAGGGTGACCGCTACTACACCAAGGACCACGAGTGGGCGTATATAAGAAACGGTAAAGCTCAGGTAGGTATAACCGATTACGCTCAGAAGATGTTGGGAGACATAGTTTACGTTGACCTGCCCGAAAGGGAGCAGGAGATAGAAGCGGGAGAAACCCTTGCAAATATTGAATCCGTTAAGAACGTAGCTCCCCTCTACAGCCCCGTTACAGGGACGGTGGTAGAAGTCAACGAGGATGTCATGGACGACCCTTCGCTCGTTAACGAGGACCCATACGATGCGGGATGGATAGCGATAGTGGAGATGAAGGACCCTACTGAGGTTGAGGACCTCATGCCTGCGGAGGACTATGCGGAGCTTCTTAAGGAAATTATTAAAGAGGAAGAAGGTGAGGATGCGACCGAGGAGGTCCCCGTAGAAGGCATAGAAGAGTCCCTTGAAAGCCTGCCGGAAGAGGAGCTCGGTTACGAAGAGGAAAAGTGATGTTTGTCCCCCATTCCGAGTATGAAACGGAGGAGATACTTTCCAAGCTGGGTCTTGAAAGCCTCGAAGGCCTCTTTGGTCACATCGGGAGGGAACTGCTTACTCCACCCGAAGATTTACCCTCACCCAAGAGCGAAGAAGAGTTAAGAGAGTTCCTTAAAAAGTTAGCTTCTATGAACACACCTTTGGTAGTCTTTGCAGGAGCTGGAAGTTACGACAGGATAATTCCCTCCGCTCTTACCTATCTAACACAAAGAGGTGAGATGCTCACAGCCTATACACCCTATCAGGCGGAAGCGTCGCAGGGCACACTGCAGGCAATTTTTGAGTATCAGACGGTTATTGCGGAACTTACGGGTATGGAAGTTGCCAACGCCTCCATGTATGACTGTGGAAGTGCCTTGGCAGAAGCTGTGCTCATGGCAAAGAACATAAAGGGTAAAGGGAACACTGTAGTTATTTCCCAAGGGGTAAATCCTCTCTATGTAAGGGTTGTGAATACTTACCTACAAGGCTATGAGAACGAAGTAGGAAGAGTCCCACTGACCCGGGAAGGAACGAGCGACCTCTCTTATATGGAAGACATCCTTAAAAAAGGAAATGCCTACGCCCTTGCGGTGCAGTATCCCAACTTCTTGGGATACATAGAACCTCTTGAGGAGATTGGAAAGCTCGCTCGCAACTACGATGTGCCCTTCATAGTTGTAACGGACCCGATGGCCTTATCCCTGCTAAAACCTCCTGGCGACTTTGGAGCGGATATAGTTGTCGGTGAGGGACAGCAGTTGGGAATACCCATGAACTTCGGAGGTCCCTACGTGGGCTTTTTTGCCACCCGTGAGAAGTTTGTTCGGAAGATGCCAGGAAGACTCGTAGGTCTGGCTGAGGACATTGAGGGTAAAAGGGCCTTTACACTCGTCCTCCAAACCAGAGAACAGCACATAAGGAGAGAACGGGCGACCTCCAACATATGCACGAATCAGAGCCTACTTGCGATAGCGAACCTAATCTACGTAGCTTTGCTGGGTAAAGAGGGTATGAGACATGTAGCAAAACACAGCCTTTCGAAGGCCCTCTACCTCAAAGAGAAGCTCCTTGAGCTGGGTTTGACAGAAGTATTTCATGGGAAGCATCTATGGGAATTCCCTCTTAGAGTTGAGAATGCTAAGGGATTGTGGACGAGTTTATTGCAGGAAGGTTTCCTCTTCGGGGTGCCCCTCGATAGGTTCTTCCCCCATATGAAGGATACTCTTCTGATTGCAGTTACCGAGAAACGGACTAAATCCCAGATGGATACTCTCTTGCAGAAGGTCAAGGAGTTGATGTATTGATATCATCACCTTTGGTAAAGGAGCTTATGGTCTGTAACCCCATAGTTTGCGGTCTGGACACCACGGTAAGGGAAGCCATAAACATATAACAATAAGGGAAGATGAACCCGTGATAGAAGCCATAAGGATTTTTGAGGAGAAGGGCATAGGGCACCTCCCGGTGATAGACAAGGAAGGCATACTCGTCGGGATAATAACGGGAACGGACATACTAAAGGGTTGTCAACAGTTAACCGTTTTTCTAACAATACCTAACAATCCATGCTTACGGTGATAGAGCTTGTAAAGGGAGAAAGCAGTGTGTAAAGTAAAAGATAGCTTGAAGATGAAGAAAAAGAAAGCTGAAAACAAGATAATCCTCTCATGCAGAGTAAAGTTCCCCAAACACCTCAGCTTCTACCTTCACAACCTCTTTG
>CAYSNS010000100.1:0-5320 GCA_964432395.1 uncultured Aquifex sp.
GCCTTACCCATAGTTCTGAGTGCGACGAGCCTTCCCGCCAATGAGACTTTCTCCCTCTCAGGGTCAAGGTCGTAGCTTGCCTTTATCTCTTCTATAGGGACGGGCTCTTTCTCAGAGAGCTCTCCGTTTACCAACGACAGCTTTCCTTCAACTCTTGCAAGGGTTCCCTCAAAGGTGTATTCTTTTCCAGCCTCAAGACCTCCTTCGGAGGTAAAGACTATAATTTCCACGTTGTTTTCATCCGCAAGCCTGACCATGTGGCCTTCTTCTGTTCTGGAGACCCTCTTCGCCTTTCCCTTGACTGCTACCCTCAGGTCCTTCGGCAGTTCCCTTTCGAACCTTTTCCTGATATTACCTATGAGGTCTGTTATCCCGAACTTGTAAGGATAGGGGTTTATACCCTTTTTCCTTAGTTCTTTCAGCTTCTTTAGCCTTGACTCTTCCATAGAAGGAGAATTATACAGATTAAAGTTTATCCCCACCTTAGCTTTTTTCTCAGGACTTCAAAGAAGTCTTTGTGAGGATGGGTGTATATCCTACATGCTCTCCTGGACTTTCCGACCTCCACTATGTCACCCCTTTTAAGGTATAAACCCTCCTGCCCATCCATGGTCAGGAAGCAGGCTTTATCGGAGGACAGAACTCTGAACCTAACCCAGAAGCTTGAAGGTAGAACAACAGGTCTGTTAGAGAGGGTATGAGGACAGATGGGAACGAAAAGTATGCTATCGGAGTCGGGATAAATTATCGGCCCTCCTGCGGATAGAGCGTAGGCGGTAGAGCCTGTGGGCGTAGAGAGTATGACTCCGTCCCCGTAGATGTGAGCCATGAACCTGTTGTTGGCAAACACCTCTATCTCAGTTATCCTCGCTATAGCACTCTTGGTTATGACCACATCGTTCAGATAGTCTCCTAAGAACTTTCTTTTCCCTTCCCTTATCAGATATGTGGAAAGCATTATGCGCTTCTGCTCAGGAACTCTACCCGCTAAAATATCTTCTATAACACGCGGGGCTTCTTCTCTTTCAACCTCCGTCAGGAACCCGAACCTACCCTCGTTTATACCCAGCACGGGAACACCGAATCTGGAAGCGAGCCTCGCACCCGCCAAGAAGGTGCCATCTCCACCTACAACCACCATAAGCCTGTATCCCTTTATGTTGAGTGAGTATCTACCCCGAGGTCTGTTGACTATCTTCGTCACTTGAAAACCACGAGAAGTGAGAAACCTCTGAACCTCTTCCGCAGTGGACAGAGCTTTCGGAGAATCTTTCAGAAAGAGGACTATCTTGCTCTTCATACCAGCTGGTCGATTATCTCGCACAGAACATGTCCGAGAGTTATATGACATTCCTGTATACGGGGAGTTTCGTAAGAGGGGACCACAAAGGCATAGTGAGCTACCTGTGCCAGCTTACCTCCATTTCTACCCGTGAAGGCCACCGTTGTAGCTCCGAGGTCGTGGGCCTTCTTTATACCTCTCAACACGTTTTCCGACTCTCCCGATGTGGATATACCTATGGCAACGTCACCGGGCATGCAGAGGGCTTCTATCTGCCTCTCAAAAATCGCTTCAAAGCCGTAGTCGTTACCTACAGCTGTAAGTATTGAGGTGTCCGTAGTTAGAGCTATAGCGGGAAGGGCCTGTCTCTCCTTCTTGTATCTACCTACAATCTCTGCTGCTATGTGCTGGGCGTCTGATGCACTTCCTCCGTTTCCGAAGAGAAGTATCTTGTTACCGTCCTTTATGGCGGTAGCCATTATCTGACCCACTTCAAGGATTTTCTCTCCGTAAAGCTCTACAAAGGCCATCTTAACCTGTGCACTCTCTCGGAACGAGGAAATAACGAGCTCAATCATACTGGTATCATTTTAATTCATGAAGCTGGTAAAGGCTAAGGAGATGAGCCTCCTGGACCAAAAGACTATAAGCGAGCTGGGCATACCCTCTCTGGTCCTCATGGAAAACGCGGCGAGGGGTGTTCTCGGTGCGGTGGAGAAGTATTATCCGCAGGCAAAGAGAGTTCTCATAGTTGCAGGTAAGGGTAACAACGGAGGAGACGGCATAGCACTTGCCAGAATGCTATACCTAAAAGGCCTTGAGGTTGACCTATACCTTCCCTTAGGAGAACCCAAGGGAGATGCAAAGAAACAGCTTGAGATAGTTCGTAAGCTGGGGCTAAAGCCTCTGTTGGAAGAGTCCGACTACGGAGCTTACGAGCTGATAGTTGATGCTCTTTTCGGGACGGGTTTCTCACCTCCTGTAAGGGGTAAGGCAAGGCAGGTGATAGAAAGCATAAACCTCTCAAGCGTGCCCGTTGTTGCTGTAGATATTCCCTCAGGTCTGAGTGCGGACAGTGGCAGGGCCGTTGAGCCCTTTATAAGAGCGGATATTACGGTCACGTTCCAGTTTCCTAAGCTATGTCATTTTCTGTATCCCGCTTCCAAATACTGCGGTAAGGTTTTAGTTCAGGACATATCAATTCCGGGCTACTTTGCACAAGACATAAAGAGGGAATTGCTACTGATAGATTCCCTCCAGCTGCGGGAAAGAGAGCCTGACACTTACAAAAACAGAGAAGGACACATACTCTTAGTGGGAGGGAGCACAGGAAAAACGGGAGCGGTTGTGCTGTCCGCTATGGCTTCTACCAGAACCGGAAGCGGTCTCGTATCGGTGGGTGTGCCGGAGGGCTTGAATCCTACTGTTGAGTCACTCCTCATAGAAGAGATGACCCTGCCCCTGAAAGGAATAGACAGACTTTCCTATTTCTGTGTGGATGAGATTCTTGAGCAAAAAGATAGGTTTTCCGCTCTGGGAGTAGGGATGGGTATGGGCAGATACGAGGAGGGTCAGGACATAGTTGTAAGCTTGTTGGAGAGGTGGGATAAGCCCCTCCTGCTCGATGCGGATGCCCTCAACAATCTTGCGGACTCCGGGGAACTGGACCTGCTCAAAAGGAGGAAAGCTCCCACGGTGCTTACACCCCATGTGGGTGAGTTCTCCCGCCTGAGTGGTATAGCCTCCGATGATATAGTAGCCTCCCAGACAGATGTAGCTCAGGAATTTGCTACCGAATACGGATGTTATCTGGTGCTCAAAGGTGCAAGAACGGTTATAGCTACACCCGAGGGTTACGCCTTCCTGTCCGCAAGGGGAACTCCCGCCATGGCTAAGGGTGGTGTAGGTGACGTTCTGGCAGGTATGCTTACTTCACTGCTGGGGAAGGTTGGAGACGTTGAGGAGGCTCTAAAGCTCGGAGTTTTCCTTCACGGGCTTGCGGGAGAGGTAGCCCACAAACGAACCCACACGGAGAGTCTAAGGGCGAGGGACATAATTGACGCAATCCCTATGGCTTACACAGCTATTGAAAAAAAGCTAAAAAGTAACGATACTAATATCCGAGATGATAGACAGGGTCAATCTTAACAGGCTTATAGGGCAAGCTCTTGAGCTGGACAAAAAGGTAAAAAAGAAAGATGTCTCAAAGGCGGAGGCTACGCAGAAGGGCTCAGACGTAGTAGAAATATCCGAAAGGGCGCGCAAAGCCTTAGAGATGGACCAGGAAGACATTACCGAAAAGGTCAAGAGGATAAAGGACCAGATAGCAAGAGGCACCTACGAGGTCAACGCTGATAAGATAATAGAAGGTTTTAAAAAGTTCTTCCCTTAGATGGCCTCCAGCAAGCTCTTTGTGTAGCTTTCCTTGGGCCTGTCAAATATTTCAAACACATCTCCCTCTTCTATAACTCTGCCCTCTCTTAGGACTATGACCCTATCACCCACCTCCGCCACTACACCGAAATCGTGAGTTACCAGTATCACCGACTTACCTTCTTTCTTGAAATTCCTAAAAAGGTTGAGAATTCTCTTCTGAACGGTTACATCAAGGGCTGTAGTAGGCTCGTCCGCAAGTATAAGTTCAGGCTCGCACACTATAGCGGAAGCTATGCAAACCCTCTGCTTAAGCCCCCCAGATAGCTGATGGGGGTACATGTTTAGCTTCTCCTCCGGGTGAGGGATACCTGCTTTCCTCATAGCTTCAAGGGTCCTTGTCTTTGCCTCTTTCTTTCTTTCCGGATAATGGGCTATGAAAGCCTCCATAACCTGAGAGCTTACTGTGAACAATGGGTCCAGGTAAGAGGAAGGCTCCTGAAAAATCATCCCTATATATCTACCCCTGATAGCTCTCCTCTCCTTTTCACTTAGCTTGAGAAGCTCCCTGCCTCTAAAAAGGATACTACCCTCCACCCTTGAACCAGACGGAAGGAGTCCCATTATTGAGTATAAGATTGAGGATTTCCCTGAGCCCGATTCACCAACTATGCAGAGTATTTCGCCCTCTTCTATAGAAAAGCTTACATCGTGTAGAACGTGGTTGCTTCCATACCAGAGGTTCAAACACTCAACCTTAAGTAGACTCATTATCCGTCTATAAGCCTGCTTATTGCATCCTTGAGTCTGTCATAAGTGGTTTCCAGGTCCTGAGATATGACCTTAGTTCCCGCTATTACAGGCATAAAGTTGGTATCCCCGTTCCATCTGGGAACCAGGTGCATATGTATGTGGGTTTCAAGGCCTGCACCTGCGGGTCTGCCTATGTTGTAGCCTATATTAAATCCGTGAGGATGAAATACCTCCACGAGAGCTTTGATAGAAAGTCTCAGGAGCTTGTCCATTTCAAGAACAGTTCCCTCATCAATTTCCTCGTAGTTTCCCGTATGCTTTATGGGAACAATCATCAGATGACCGGAGTTGTAAGGATACTTGTTCATGATGATAAAGCTCTTTGCACCCTTGTATAGAACAAGAACCTCTTTCCACCTGCTTTTGGGCTGACTTACCGCATGGCACAGAAAACAGCCCTCTATCTTGTCTACGTTCTCAACGTAGTTGCTTCTCCAGGGTGCCCAGAGTATGTCCATACTAAGCCAACCTTAGAAGGCGTTTTATAGCCTGCTCAACCATCTCCTGAGGGGGAACAAAGTCGTGCCTGTCCAGTTCCATGGTGTCCCTGAAATACATAGCGGAGGGAAAGTTAAATACGCCAAAGTCCTCAAAGGAAGTATTTTTTGTAACGTCCATAAAATAGAAGTTTATCTTGTCTCCGTATTGTTCTATATACGGTTTAAGTAGCTCAACAAACTTCGCGGTTTCCGGAGAGTTGGGGTCTACAAAGAGCACCACCGAAGGTGACTCGGAAGCCATAACCTTCTCGTAAAAATCTCTATCAGAGACCTCTTTAAATCCCTCAAGCATTTCACTCCTGGTTACCCAAACTGTGCAAAACTGCACAGCTCGGGTGCGGGGGTATTTGTA
>CAYSNS010000101.1:0-5308 GCA_964432395.1 uncultured Aquifex sp.
CTTGATGAAAAGATAGACAATCAGACGGGTCAGCTCAGACAGGAAATGGGTCAGCTGAGGGGAGAGATAAAAAGACTTGATGAAAAGATAGACAGGGTAAACCAGAGGATTGATACCGTCATCCAGATGCTCTCAGAAATACTCAGGTCAAAGTGAGCTTTCTTGACATAAGGAGCTAAATAAGGCAAGAACAGGCTCAAAAAGACCTATTTTCAGAACTTTTACCCCTAAAAATCGTCATTCTGTCATTAGGGCTAAAATACTCCGTATTATCAATAACTTACGCTATGACAAAATTCTGCCCTAAGGTTTTTTAATTTGTCATAAACAAAAAATATCGTCATCCCCGCAAACCAAACCCCTCTTATATCCCTCCAGTAATCCCGTTTGCATCAGTTTCAAAAGCGTGAGGAGATGTGTAAAGAATGGGTGAATAGTTGTAAAATGTGATGTGAAAGAGTTGTAAGAGACGTCTCTTACAATCCTATAAACACCAAATTTACAACTCAGATGTCATATTTTACAATTCACACCTACCATTCTATAGTGATGGGGATATAATAAAAGGAGTGATGTAGAAGGTTGGGGTTTGTAGAGATGGAGAAGGTTAAGGTGGTATTTGTTGAGGATGGGTTAGGATACAGGGAGAGGTTTCTGTTTGCCTATCTGTTTTACAGGTCTGTGAGGGAGAGGGTTATTCTTGAGGGAGGTATATCTTCACTTGCGGAGGAGCTCAGGGTATCGGCCAGAGAGCTTTCCGAGGGACTGAAGTCTCTGGAAGAGAAGAGATACATAAAGAGAGTTAAAGCGAACACGGGAAGAAGGAGCTTTCTGAGGGAGATAAAGCTCATGAGCAGAGGATATGACAGGCTTAAGGTTCCCAAAGACTTCCTCTATGCGGGAGGTTCTTTAAGAGCGAGGGGGCTTCTACTTACTCTTGCCTATTACTCCCGTCCGAGACTGCTCAGTAACGGCATAACGGTAAAGGATACCTTTTTCTGTCTGAAGGATATAAAAGCGGAAGATGCGAGGAATTTTAGAACACTCCGAAAGCTCATAGACGAGCTTGAGAGGAAAGGTATGGTTCTTGTAATAAAGAGGAGACCTTACTACGTTGTGAGGGTTTTAGGATGAGGGTTCCCGAAGAGGTTTTCTATTCCCGCCTTTGTGCAAGAGACATATACCTGTTCTTCTACCTCTATCTTCTCAGAAACAGACAAGGTATAGTCTGCATAAAATACGAAAAGCTCAAGAAGGCAGGTTTTCAGCCCTCTACCCTGAGAGCTTCCCTTTCCCGCCTTAAAGAGAAAAACCTCATAGTCGTTAAAAAACAATACTTCCGCTACAAGGACGTTCTTTCCCACCGTAACTGCTATATCATCAATACACCA
This sequence comes from uncultured Aquifex sp., assembly GCA_964432395.1. Taxonomy (GTDB): domain Bacteria; phylum Aquificota; class Aquificia; order Aquificales; family Aquificaceae; genus Hydrogenivirga. Next base: position 1,392 of record CAYSNS010000101.1, read on the forward strand.
CCGCCTACCGATAGAAATCCGGACCTTCCCGTAAGAGAAATCCTCTTCCTTCCCTTAAGCCCCGAAGAAAAAGGTCTTCTTATCTTCCTCTTCTTCCTCTCCAATCCCGAAGGAGATACCTTCTGCACCATAAAAGAAATCCTCTCCTACTTCTCCCCTAAACCCCATAGAGCCTTTAAGTCCCTTTTAGATAAAAACTACATAGAAAAGACACAATTCGGTATAAGAATTGTCATGGATAAGGTTACAAACAGATAACCAATCTATCACCATCTCCTCCACCTAAAGAGTTATAGTTTATATCTTGACATATCACGAAAAAGGTGCTATAATAGTGATAAATCATTTTTGAGGAAAGGGTGAATGAGAAGGCTCGGAGTGGATTTAGGATACGGGTGGGTGAAGGTGTATCCGAAGAAGGAGAAGTTCAGGACGAGCGTCTATCCCTACAGCTCAAGACTGGGCATAGAGGACAGAAAGGGGATAGTCATGGTGGACGGAGAGGTTTTTGAGGTAGGCAGGGCAAGGAGCGTAGAGCTCAGGACTAAAGGTTTTCACAACTCACCTGAGTGGAAAGCACTCCTTTTCTGGGCGCTCAGGGAACATACGGACACGCCCCTTGACCTTGTTATGGGGCTTCCCGTATCGGGAGCAACGAAAGAGGTAAGGGAAGGACTTGAGAGAGAGCTTAAAGGAGAACACATAGCGATAATAGACGGGGAAAGGAAGAGGGTGGTAATAAGAAACATCAAGGTGATACCGCAAGGGATGGGAGTGCTTTACGACTACTTCATAGAAAGCGGCTCACTTATGAAAGAGAGAACCGAAGAGAGCGTAGTGGTGATAGACGTAGGTTTTTACACCACCGACGTATTCGTTTACAGGCACGGAGAGGTTCTTGAGGACAGGTGCTCTTCCTACGAACTCGGAGCAGGGTGGCTCTTTGAACAAATAAGGGAAGAGCTGAAGACAAAATACTCCTATCCCTCCATATCCCTGAAAGAGGTAGAAGAGTTTTACAGAAGAGGGTACTTCCCCTACGAAGGAAAGAAGATACCCGTAGAGAAAGGAAAATATGAAGAGCTTTTCAGAAACAGGCTCATAAAGGAGCTTCGTGCCCATGAAGAGGACATAAAGCTTGCGGACACGATACTCTGGGCGGGAGGAGGTTCGCTTCTTCTGGGCGTCCCTGCCGTAGAGGAGCCCGAATTTGCCAACGCAAGGGGCTACTTCAAGCTTGCGGGGATGATATACGGAGGGTAGGGCTATGAAAAAGAAGAAGAAGCAGGTATGGGTTTACGAGAGCCTGATAGAGAGGGCAAAGAAGCTAACCTCTCTTATACACACAAAGCAGGAGAAGGGAGAGCTTTACGAATATCCGCTGGGTCTGAGCAGTTCCGAGCTTATCAACATGGCACTTGCCGTAGGACTGAAGGAGATAGAAGAGAAGGTAGGGGAAATAGAAGAAGACTACAGAAAAGAGGAAAAAGAGGAAGAGATGCAGAAGGTAAAAAGTGAAGACAGCGAGTTTGTGAAGAAGCTCTTAGGGGGGCTGTAATGGGAAAGCTCTTTTACACGCCTAAAGAGGTAGCAAAACTTCTCGGCGTAGCTCCCAAGACCGTGTATAACTACATCTACTCTCAGAAGCTACCCGCAAGAAGGTGGGGAGGAAGATGGGTAGTTTTAGAAGAAGACCTGAAAAAGTTTTTCTCGGAGCTTCCTGTGAACGGAAAAAGGTAAATCTTTTGGAGGAGGTACGGGTATGAGGAAAGCTACCGTGTTTGTTCTGGGGCTTACCGCAAGCTCCGTATTTCTTACGGGCTGTCTCGGAGCGGTTCAGGCGGTTCAGATGGCAAGTATGGGCTTTATGAGTGCAAGAGCGGGTTATCAGGGCTACAACGCAGTAAAGATGGCAAAGGCTATAAAGAATTCCGAACCCATATTTGAAAACTACGATGCGGTGAAGGTGGACGTCCTTCTCAATCCCCGTGAAGGAGATGCTCAAAAACTTGCTCAGGCTTTCAGGGATAACGTCAAGTGGATGATAGAGAAGGACTTTGAGGTGATAGGGGCGAGGAAGAGAGAGGTATGTGAGGAAAACTGCCCCGAGAACACCCTTGTGGTTCAGTTCAAAGAGGAAGGATACGGGGAAAACCTTGCACAGAAGCTCCTTGCGGGAGAGAAGCTCAGAGGGAAGCTTTACTACATAGACATGAAAAGCGGGACGGTTATAAAGGAAGAACCTCTTGAGGTAGCGAACAACTACACAGACCTTATAAAGGAGATAAACCTGTCGGTAGGCACGAAAATCCTCAAAGAGATAGAGAAGGAAAGGGATGAAGAAAAGCTCAAGTCTGCGGTTGACAGGTTTAACAAGTTCAACCCCGTAAAGGAAGAATACAGGGAGCTGTTTAAAAAGTCGTAAAAACTTTTGGAGGAGACGCAGACATGAAGAAGAAGCTTGCTCTCTTAGGGCTTGCCTTAGCTCTGGCGGGATGCGGAGGAGGTTCGGGCACTACGGATACCGACACTACGGGAACGGGCACGGGCAATACTTCTAACTACTTTGCGACAATAAACAGCTTCAGCATCACCCCTCAGACTGCAAGCTACGGAGACAGCGTAGTCTTTCAGGCGGATTTTGACTACAGTAGTGCTAACGGAACTGCATACTTTGAGCTTCAGATAGTCAACAGCGATACGAACGTTACTCTATGGACGCTGAGGTTTTACTGTAGCGACACCATACAGGGATACGGGTGCGGAAAAAGCTTCAGGATTGACTGTGTTTACGACTACGACGTAAATGCGAATTCTTACTTCCTTGACTGCACGATGCCCAACGGAATACCCCAGCCCCTGTATTTTACGCCCCCTCTCAACCTGACCCTGAATCTTACCATACAGACTACGGACTTTTTCAACATTTACGAAGATACCGCAACTGCAAGCCTTAGCCTTCAGTAAGGGGCTTGCCCCCTCTTTGCTATGAAGGGGTGGTATGTTCTCAAGGTAAAGAGCGGAGAGGAGTTCAGGGCAAAGGAGCTTCTTGAGAAAAGGGAGGATGTAGAGAAAGTTCTTGCTCTGTGTGAGAAGAGGCTGGTAGTTTATTCGGGGAGGAAACTGAAGCTGTCCTTATCCCTTGAGGGGAAGAAAAAGGAAACGGACATAAGGATAGACGGAATAGGATTGAAGGTCAGGGACGGAGGTATAGAAGACTTTTCGGGAAACAGGATAGAAAACCCGGGAGAGGTTCTTACCGCAGGGAAGCTCAAAGCCGGGATAGTTATGGAGAATAAGCTCATGAGCGGGTATATCCTCATCAAAGCATACATGAACGATGATTTACTTTTCTTCGTTGAGAAAATCCCCTACCTCTACGGCTTTCTACGAAAGGAGGACAAGCCTGCACGCATAGAGGAACAGGAGATAAAAAGACTGCTTGAAAAAGCCAAACACCTTATTACTTTGGAAGAAAAAAAGGTAAAAGAAGGAGACTGGGTAAAGATAGAAGGTGGTTCTTTTGCAGGTATGCAGGGAAGAGTAGCCCGAATAGAAGGCGATAAAGCTACCATCCTCATAGACCTCGCAGGAACCCCCGTTCCCGTCCCCGTAAGACTTTCCTACCTCTCTAAAGATACTTGACATTATCCACAAAATTTGGTATAATATATATCGTGAAAAAAGGAAAAGGAGGTAGGACTATGGGAGAAGTTATCCCTGCAAAAGTCGTAGAAGATGAAAAGCCTGACACTTCCCTTGCCATTCCCACCGCAAGGGAACTCGGCTCAGCCCTTGAGGGATTGACCGAAGGACTTGAGCTGATGGAGAAGGCAAAAAAAGAGATAAAGAAAAAGCTAAAGAAGGGTATCCACTACGACAAACCCTTTAAAGGGTCAAAGCAGGACATACTTCTC
>CAYSNS010000102.1:0-5248 GCA_964432395.1 uncultured Aquifex sp.
GTTATAAGCTCTACTCCACCTTTTGCAGCTTCCAAGGCTATTGCGTACTTCTTTTCGGAAGCGGACATCCCTGTTCCCCTTATGAGCATAAACATTAACGCTCCTATGAAGACCACCGCAGTTAAACCTAAAATTAAAGTAGTTACAAGGGCTATACCTCTGCTATCATACATCTTATGCACCTCATATACCCATAGGCTTTACAGACAGCTTTATAGCTTTCCATCTGTAGTTCTCGTAGCCTGAAGGCAATTTTAACTCTATACCACCTATCGCCACACACTTATTGGAGCCACAGTTTGTAACTTGCGAAAAGGTATAGTCCGGGTCATACCTACCTTCCTGAACCAGTAGGTATATGTTGACTCTCTTGAGTTTATCCCTTATATCCTCGTTTGTAGAAGGTGGAGACGACAGGTCTGTCTCAGTAGACTCCAATATCCCGTTGTCATTCTGGTCTATATCAAAGGTAACCTTCCAGTCAGCAACACAGTTAAGCACAGGCTCACCTGTGGTAGAACTGGTCCCAAGTCTCCTGACAAGGTTGTAAGTATTAACGTTACACCTGCTTATAAGGTTACTTGCGGATAGTTCATATACTATTTCTTCACACAAACCCACAGAACAACCATTGGAACTGCCATTGTATACAGTGTCCCTTACCGGGAAGGCTATATATATCTCTCCATTGGAACAACTTACACCAGAGGGTAAGCTTATTTTGCTACCTGATACAGTTCCCTTGGAGAGAAAGTCTTTGCTGGAGGCCTGTAAAATGCTTACATAGTTCGCACTGCTATCCTCCCTGCCATCTATCTGTATGTTAAGCTCTCCAGATTCACACTTTGCAATCAAATACCCGATAGTAGATTCGCTCGTGTTGTTGAGAGTTGAGCGAAGAACAAGACGCTTGCTGGAGCTGTCCCACTCGACTATAGGTTTGCTCTCACTGTCAGGCAGACCGTAGCCCATATGTTCTATATCTAAACGTAGAACTTCCAGGCCAACCAGATTTTCTACTTCAGAAGCTGTTGCCTCAGTTCCTTTTTTAAAACCTTTCAGGAGGTTTATGTAGGTAGCGTATACCGCACCGAGAATCAAACCTACTATAATTAATACGACGAGCAGTTCTATAAGCGTTACACCCTTTCTACTCATCCTCACCCACCAAGGTTTTTATAATGTGATAGAACTGTTTACCCCTATAACTCCAGCTGACCTCTATAGTTATCTCCTTTATCTTACCCCCTGTTTTACTCACCGATGTGGTCTTTATAGAGTATGTAACTTGACTATTCCTTACCTGCCTGTTTTCTGTATACGTATCTGAAGCGGGTATGCTCGATAGAGGCATATTTCTGAACTTGTCCGCATATTCGTAGGCTATACGTATTGCCTCGTTCCTGAGCAGGTTTCTGGTAGATACGTCGTAATACACTATAAGGCTTTGGAGAAGACCAAGTAGCAGTATAACCAGTATAACCAGTGCGACCATAGCCTCTACCAGCGTGAAACCTTGCGACTTTAACTTACGGACTTCCATTGCACTTATCCATCCTTATCCTCACGTCACTGACCCTAACGCAGTCATACTGCGCTTTGTTGCTCTTGCTGTAGTATATAGGGCCTCCATTGAGGGTTCCTCTGGAGGATATGTTTACGGTTTTACCACTGAATCCGTTAAACAGGTCTATACAGCTTATGTATCCTTTCCCATATATACCTTTACAAGTGTTATCTGAGCTATCACATTTCACACACAAACTGTTTGATGAAAGCTCCACGTCGAGCTTTACTTTCTCCACAAAAGCTTTATGGCGCATTTTCTGTAAGAAGGAATATATATCTTTAGTGTTGCTCTCTATACGGTACTTTACAATCCACTCTCTATACATAGGCATAGCCACCATTAAAACTATAGCAAGTATAGCTATAACCGTAATAAGCTCAATCAAGCTAAACCCGTCTACTTTTCTATCCATAGTAGAATTCTCCCCTTACGTCCTCCTGTAGGGAATAGAGGAACTCCACCCTCCTCGGACGCTATACCTGAGATTTTTTTGGTAGCTCTGCCGTTCTCAGAGTTCAAGGAACCACTTTGAATTTCCTGAATATCTCCTCCAGAAAGCTGGAGTAGGTAGTTAAACTGGTTCACGTCAACTGTATACTGCGGACATCTTTTGGAAAAGATAGCATCACCTGTGGCACAGTTCAGGACCCACACCCTGGTATTACCTCCATAATCACAGTAATCATTTGAGGGAAAAATTGTGGGGAAGAACACTACGTTTTTATCTGTAACTGATGGATTCGATATAGCTTTCTCCTTTAGGAAGTTTCCTGATGCTCCATCAAGTCTCAAATACCAGCCCCTAACAACTCCGTTCTGGTAGTCTGCGCATATGTTTCTTGTGTTGTTCACATTCGTTACATCCGCTGTATTGGTTAGGACCTTTATATAGTCGTAGTTTGAATAGTCCCAAGTTGATGAGCCATCGCTATTATAAGGTTGCAGGGGTATCCCAAATAACACGTTGTTTATAACTTCCCAGTCGTCGTTCTTATCAAACCACCTACCACTACCTAAGAACATATACCATTTGTCAAAGCATTTTCCTGCTTCCACCTTGGCAGTAACTGGCGGTATGTCTGTTCCAAGAGCGGTAAAGTTCTTGGTCTCCCACAAGCTTACGGAAGGAAGCCTTTCTATAGGATATAGCTTATTACCTTGAACATCTCCTGCTAAAAAGATAACACCACCTTTGTAGTTCTTATCTGAGCCATCTTGCCTGGTATAGCCAAATACTATGAAATCCGTGTAACCGTTTTCATTAAGGTCGAAGCCTTGGCTAAATATTCTTCCTCCGAAAGCTTTCCTAATGCCCGTATCTATAATCCTTTCTAAAACCCCCTCTCGCAGATTTACGACGAATATCCTAAGCGTGCTGTTTACCGTATTGTCATACTGAGCTGTGTAAGATGTAGGCCCAGATGCAAACACTACGTAGTGCTCTCCATTCTTAGTCTTTATTACCCCGGGTCCAGAGTAAGAGAATCCCAAATACGGGTGTTTGAACTCCCAAAGGAGCTTTGGATTCGCAGGATCGGTTACGTCCAACGCGTAATACTGGGAAAACGCTGTGTTGTTATCACTTGGAGGCTTTACACAGTAGGTTCCTGCGCAGTCACAACCACCGCCGAATCTAAGCCCTCCTATTAGCACAATTTCCTCTTTTCCATCCTTGTTGTAGTCCGCTTTGAGTATAAAAGGTGACAGGTCGTGTAAATACATGTGACAGTATTTAGGGTCTGCAAGGTACCTTAGGAAAGTGAGGGCACTTGAGGGTATGAATCCCCATATCTCATATCCCAAATCCCTTCCTTCCAACTCCGCTATATCGTTACCAGAGTTTAACCTTTTCAGTTTTCCTGCGTAGAATGCATGCAGTATTCCATCGTTTGACGCTGTGTAGACTACGCTATAATCTCCGTAGTCAACGATTTTTGGAGTCGAGTAGATAATATCTCCCAACTTCCATATGTCACCCGCATTGTTACCCGTGTTATTAACTCTTCTACTTCTACAGCCGGGAATGTCTTCCCCTCTTACGTATTTCACGAGTTTCTCGTAATCTATATCTGAACCATTCCTCAAACATTCTGGAAAATGGTTTACGTTGGTCCCCAGCTTGCTCCTGAAGGCTGAAAGCTTAGATAGCTTGAACTCCACCAGGCTACCTGATGTTGATACGGTAAACAGCCTTCTGTCGTTGGCCTCCATATTTTTAAGTTTCTCACCCGCTTCCCAGAGATAATTTATATCGTCCAGCGAGAAATACGTGTTTACCTTTGAATCGGGACTTCCATCCGATTTCGAGGAGAACACATCTATAGCGAGCCTACCGCTCGTATCGGTCCTGAACTTGAGTATATTATCCTGAAGAATGCTCAGCTTCTTATCCTTGTTGGTATCTTCCCTTATATTCTGAGCTTTTCCGGTATTTAAGAACCAATATGAATAGAGCTGGCCACTCCAGTTTATCCTGTAACCGTTCACATACCTTTGGGGTGAGAATATGGACTGAACGAGCATGGCTCCCTTGCTATCCTTTTCCGATAGCACGGACACAGAGGTTCCCGAAGATATGTCCTCTAAAATCTTCTCAAATATCTTGTATATCGCTTCCTTTACCTTCTCAGGGTCTGAACCGTCCGCAAATGTATCAGGTAAAGTATCTTTGTCCGCATCCCATTCGTTTCTACATCTGCTATACTGGGGCTTTGTTATGTCTACTATATTGTTAAAGGATGACGAGGGGAAAGAGCTATAACCGCAGGGCATTCTGTTGTTGTCTGTGTCTTCAAAGCCTCCGAATATTGCGAAATGTTTTACAGCGTTTTTGCCTTTCCCATCGTTTAAGAACAGGGCTACAGAGTAAATTTTTGCGTTTTGATTCCCATCTAAGGAAGCCACTAAGTCCGCGCTCCCTCCCTTCCACATATTATAAGCATAACCTAATGGCTCCCCTCCTCTGTTCCACTTACCGTCAGTCATGAGCAGAACATAGTTTCTTGCACACCTGATAGTTACTGTCCTACCATTTATCTTAAATTTGTAAGGGTTGTTGGAAGAGTTTATACTGAATCCACCATACCTACCATTTTCCAGAGAGAAGTATCTTAAGGTGTCTTCTAAAGCGTATCTGGTAGGCGTTGAGTTTGAAGCGGTAACAGAGTTTACCTTATTTATGAGGTCAGTATAGTCGAAACTCGGAGCGACTTTATCCTTAATCGGTCTTCTAGAGCCCCTATAAAAGTAGGCTCCTATTCTCGGTCTTTTGGAGTTCCTGCTTACCTTTTGCAGAACACCTTCTACCTGCTTAGTTTCCGGGTTATAGCTCGTTGTGTCTGTTGCCTTTACAGCCTGTCCGTGGTAGAAAACAACAACCTCTGTTCCCCTAATGTGCTTAGTTCTTCCGCCGGTTAAGACCCACCTTATCACATCTATTCTCTTCATATGCTCATAGTTCAGCCAGTTCCCGCTCCTTGCTTTTATGTTATCCCCACCCACTTCAAAGGTTCTTTCCTTAGGACAAGGTGAAGATGAATTTGCTTTACAAACATCATCCTTTATCTTTACCCAGTATTTATCGGAGTAGTTCGAATTACATGAATCTGTGTTCTTATAGTATCTACCCGTTCTTGCTCTGTAGCATGCATAGTAAGCGTCCGGGTCAAAGATACCCTT
>CAYSNS010000103.1:0-5245 GCA_964432395.1 uncultured Aquifex sp.
CCTTCAATGTCTCTGAAGTATTCCGCCATGGTTATTCCCGTCTGGGCAACCCTGAACCTAACTCCGGGAGGCTCGTTCATCTGTCCGTAAACCATGACTGTGTAAGGAAGAACTCCCGACTCTTTCATCTCAAGCCAGAGGTCGTTTCCTTCCCTCGTTCTCTCGCCGACCCCGACGACGACGGAGAATCCCTTGTGGAACTTAGCTATGTTGTGGATAAGCTCCTGCATCAGAACGGTCTTTCCGACTCCCGCACCGCCGAAGAGACCAACCTTACCACCCTTAACGTAAGGCTCAAGGAGGTCTATGACCTTTATTCCCGTTTCTAGTATCTCAACCTTAGTGGACTGCTCATCAAGAGAGGGGGGGTCTCTGAACATGGGCCACCTTTCCTTAGCCTCAACAGGACCCTGGTCGTCTATAGGCTGTCCCACAACGTTGAATATCCTTCCGAGCACCTCCCTTCCGACGGGGATGCTTATAGGTCCTCCCAGATACTCAACCTCCTGCCCCCTGACCAGTCCGTCAGAGGCTCCCATTCCTACCGCTCTTACCCTGCTCTCTCCTATGTGCTGTGCTACCTCAAAGAACAGCTCTTCTTCCGCCCAGTTACCTTTGTCATCTATGTATCTACGGACGGTTTTAAGACCGTGTTTTATAGGAGGAAGTTCCTTTGTGTCAAACTCAACGTCCACGACGGGACCTATAACCTGAACTATCCTACCTACGAGCTTCTCAGCCATTACCAAACCTCCTAATTTTTCTCATGGGGCATGGGTTTACTCTCTTCTATAAGCATCCGCATCAAAACATAAAGTATGACGCACAACCCAAATACGGGTGTTAGCCAAGCTATCACTTCAAGCATCCTTGAGAACCCTCAAAACTTTATTTATTCTAATGTAACTCCTTAAAGCAAGTAGTGCGGATACCGTAGATATGACTGTTCCTGCAAGAACTAAAACATAAATACCTAAAGAAATTTCTTTGCTTACAAGTAAGCCCACAACACCTCCAGAAGAGGCTATCATAACAGTCGTGAATACACCGAACCTCTGCATCTCCACATCTAACAGTCTATTAAGGTAATCCTTCACTTCATAGCCTCTGCAGCGCCCACTATATCAATGAGTTCAAGGGTTATAGACTCCTGTCTTGCCTTGTTGAATATGAGTGTCCACTGCTTGACGAGGTCGTCCGCATTCTTCGTTGCGTTGTCCATGGCCACCATCCTTGCGAAGTGCTCCGCTGCGTTGGACTCCACCATAGCCCTGTATAGCTGATAGTTCAAATAGAGGTTAAGTATCCTGTTCATAAACTCGCTCTCTTCAACCTCAAAGGTGTAAACGCTGTAGGCTCCACCAACATCTTCTTCGGGAAGTTCAAAGGGTAAGAACTTCCTTGTAACGGGTTTGTAGCTCGCCCTTGTGAGCATCTCGTTGTTCATAAGGTAGACCGCATCAACCTCCTTATTTTCAAAGCGGTCTCTGACTATCTCCGATACTTCCTTCGCAACTCCGAAGTTTACCTCTTTTCTGAAGACCTCATCGTAGCCTTTAACAATGCTGTAGTCCCTCTTGGAGAAATACTGATATCCCTTCCTGCCTATGAGAATCATGTTTACCTTTATCCCCTTGGAACCCTTCCTATCTACGAACTTCTCCGCCTCCCTTATTATGTTGGAGTTGAAAGCTCCCGCAAGACCTCTATCCGCAGTCACAAGAATGAGGTCTATATTTTTCTCCTCCCTCTCTTCTAAGAGGGGATGTGTTTCCCTGTCAACGTGCCCTGCCAAGTCCCTGACCAGCTCGTAGAGTTTGTCCGAGTATGGTCTTGAGGAGTAGAGAAGTTCCTGGGCACGTCTGAGCTTTGCAGCGGAGACCACCTTCATTGCGTTCGTTATCCTACGGGTGTTCTTGATACCCTGTATCTTCCTTCTTATGTCTCTGGGAGATAGCTTTGGCATAACGGGGAGGTATTATAGCACAGTTTTTATGTTAGAATCTTAGCTCATGGAATACGCATTCTTTGAGGGGAAGTTCGTTCCCATAGAAGAGGCTAACATAAACATAAAGACCAACTCCTTTCATTATGGCACAGCCATATTTGAGGGACTCCGTGCCTACTGGAACGAAGAGCATAAACAGCTCTACATACTCTTTGCACGGGAACACTACGAGAGGCTACTTAAGAACGCAAAGGCTCTCTTTATGGAGCTTCCCTACACCGCGGACGAGCTTGTTGACATAACCCGTGAGCTTTTAAGAAAGAACGAGATAAGACAGGATGTTTACATAAGACCCATAGCTTACTTTAAAGACCTTGCCCTCACTCCCAAGCTCATAGGCTACACCCCAGAGATAGCCATGTATACCTACAACTTCGGTAGATACTTAGATACCTCAGAGGGCATAAAGGTGAAGGTCTCCTCTTGGAGAAGGAACGATGACAACTCCATACCTGCACGCTGGAAGGTGGCGGGTGCCTACGTAAACAGCGCCCTCGCCAAGACCGAGGCTCTCATGGCGGGTTATGATGAGGCTCTGCTTCTCAACTCACAGGGCTACCTTGCGGAGGGTTCGGGAGAGAACATCTTTCTCATCAGGGACGGCAAAGCGGTAACTCCCTCTTACAACGAACATATCCTTGAGGGTATAACCCGCAGGGTTGTTATAAACCTTCTGAGGAATGACCTTGTTGTGAAGGTTGAAGAGCGCCCCGTAGCGAGGAGCGAACTCTACATAGCGGACGAGATATTCCTCACCGGAACGGCAGCGGAGGTAACGCCCGTAGTTGAGGTGGACAACCGGAAGGTAGGAAGCGGGAAGATAGGAAACATAACCGCTCAGCTTCAAGAGCTTTACTTTAACGCTGTGAGGGGGAATATAGATAGATACAGGAGTTGGCTAACGCCGGTATATGAGAAGTGAGCTTTTAGAGGAGCTTAAAGAAATAACAGCTTTCTTTTCTTCATATATAAGAGTGTCTTCTTCCGAGGGTATCAGGAAGTCGCAGGACAGGGTAAAGAAGTTTATAAAGAAATTGAAACTCCCCTTTGTTGAAGAGAACTTTGAGGTGGAGAAGAATATACCCTTGGAAGGAAGCATAAGGGTTGATAACGTGAGCCTGGAAGCTTATCCCTTTGTGGGTAGCAGTTGGGGGGAGAGAGAGGCCAAGGTGGTTGATGAGCACGATGAGGTGGAAGGCAAAATAGCCCTTGTAAGGGTAGGAGGAGAAAGAGAAACGGATAAGGTCAGGCGCTTGAAAGAAAGGGGAGCGGTAGGTGCTATATTCTATCTTGAGGAGCTGGAAACACCCTTCATAGGTAACATAAGCGATGAGCCTTTCATAGCGGTATCGGTAGACAGAAAAACGGCTGAAGCTCTGAAAGGCAAAAAGGTAAGGATAGAGGCAAAGGTTAAGAAAACGAAAGTTAGAGGAAGAAACATCTACTTTGATATAGGCAGGGGACCGTTCATATACGTAACCGCTCACTTAGACTCAAAACCTTTTGTCTACGGTGCTCTGGACAACGCGGTGGGAGTTGCTCTTGTCCTTACCTTAGCCAAAGAGCTCAGATACGTATACCACTATCCTTTCAGGCTCAGGTTTATGATAACCGATGCGGAAGAGCTCGGTCTTGAGGGAGCAAAACACCACGTAAAGAATCTTAAACATGCTTACTACGTAGTGAACATAGACTCTGTGGGCTGGTGTAATCCTGCGGTCATATACAGGGATGCTCATGGATACAACGGAGAGAAGATAATGGAAAAGTTTGAGAAGCACCTTGCGGACCTCAGGATAAACATCCCCTTCAAGGAAGGCAGAAGGGGAAGGAGCGACCATGTCCCTTTTAAGGAAAAAGGCGTTGAAGCCTTATTTTTATCCTCCAATCCCTTTACCTTAAGGCATACCTTCTACGACACATATGAAGCTATAGACTGGAATGTGATTGAGATGTGGTTTGACGTCATAAGCTCCTTTCTAAGAAGGTTCCACAATCTGTGATATATTACCCTTAATGAGGCTCATACTTGCGATTTTAAGCTTACTCTCTTTTGTCTTTGCTTCCGTCTTTGAAGAGCTGGAACAAAAACTTTCTCAGACTAAAAGCATAAAAGTGGTTTTTGTTCAGAAGACTAAGTACTCATGGTATCCCAAACCGGAGGTAAGCAAAGGAGTTTTTTATGCGGTAAAGGGCGGAAAGTTCCGCATAGAGTATACGTATCCCGATGAAGTGCTCATAGTGTCCGATGGCAGGAGGATACTGATACTAAACAAAGTTGACAAGGAAGCCATACTTGATTCCGTAAGGAACAACACCTCGCCCGTAATAGAGTCTCTCTTTTTCTTCTCAAGGCCTTTGAAAGAGGTTTTCTCCTTCGTGGGAGAAATGAACAAAGGGGGAAGAAAGACACTTATACTCAAGCCAAGGACTACGGATAAGAACGTAAAGAGGGTGTTCCTGGACCTTAGTGAAGAGCTTGAGGTAAAGAGGGTCAGGGTTGTAGACAGTCAGGATACAGAAACCATAATAGAGTTTATAGATGTGAGGAGGAACTTCACTCCGTCTGGAGGTCTGTTTAAGATATATATCCCGCCTGATGTTAAGGTGCGAAGAGCGGGAAAGCTGTAATGGGTAATTTAGCAGAAAGCTTCAAGATAGAGAAAGTAAAGGAAGAGGAGCTGGACAGGCTTGTGGAAATATACTTGGAGGGCTACAAAGGTCTTGAGGAATACTCCTACACCCATCCGGACGACGTTAGGTCCTACATGAGGTGGCTTTGGAAAAGGGACCCTGAAGGAATATTTGTGGCAAGAGCGGAAAACGACATAACAGGTTTTGTTGGTGGTGACGCCAACTGGTTCAGTAAGCGAGAACAGAGAAGAGTGGGAGCGGTCCATGAACTGGTGGTTCTTCCCGGTTACATGGGTCGGGGTATAGGCAGAGCCTTGATGGAAAAGGTTCTCGAGTATTTCCGTAGTAAGGGACTGGACAGAGCTGAGCTGTGGGTGGGAGACGAGAACCGCAGGGCCATTAAGTTTTACGAAAAGCTGGGCTTTAAGAGGGCGGGTCAGTATAACTACTGGGTGCGTATGGTCAAGGACCTTGGCAGTAAAGCTTGATAATTCTTTCAACTATCTTCGTGGTTGATATGTCGTGTTCAAAGGGTATGGTGACAACCCTTCCCCCGTAGGATTCCACAAACTCCCTTCCCACTATCTTTTCAAGGCTCCAGTC
>CAYSNS010000104.1:0-5235 GCA_964432395.1 uncultured Aquifex sp.
GGTAAGTCCGGGCACCTTAGAGACCAAGTGCTCGAGCAGGGGACTCTCTATGCGGAGCCTCTCCAGAGCTTCCGCTTTCCGAAGGCCGAAACCTCACTCCAAAATTACCTCATTCACCATCTGTCTGAGCCTCTCTTTAAGAAGCTCTACCGCTTCCTTTGAGTAGAACTTGCCTCCGACCTTGACAGAGTTTCTTTCGAGCACCCTCGTGTCCGGCGTTCTTCCCGTCGTTCTCCTCAGCACTTCAGCGCTCAGCCCTTCCGTGCCCGCTTCCTTGAGGAGGTAAAGTTCAAAGCTTTCTTCCAGTAGCTTAAGGTTATCCCTGATGAACTTCTTCTTAAGCACCCTGACTGCAGGATGGAGAACCTCACCCCCTCCTCCGAGCCTTCCCGAGGAGTCAAGAATCACAAACCTGTCTCCTCTTCTGGCTACGACTTCCTCTTCAAGCTTGAGTATGTAAAGACCCTCTACGACCTTAGAGAACCTTCCCCTTACCTCCCTCATACCGAAGAAAAGGTAGTAGGGTTTACCGGTTTTTAGACTTGTGGACGAGCGGACTATCAGTTTTTTGCTCTTTACGTAGGAGAGGGGCTTTAGAACCCAGAAGCCTCTTTCCACCTGGCTTGGGTCTATCTCCGGCAGGTTGAGGGCCACCCTCTCGCCAGCCTGCGCCTGCTTTACAAAACTGCCGTGATTTTGAATCCTTCTCACCCTTGCGGGCCTCTCTACGGGTTCAACAACGACCTTATCGCCTTCCCTGACCTTGCCCTCTAAACAGCTCCCTCTGAGCACAGTTCCGTGCCCTTTCACCACGAAGGCGGAGTCAATTACGACCCTAAGAGGCAGGTCCTCTTTGTTCTCCAAGGACTTTTGAGCCTCCTCGCCCAAGGCTCGCTTTAGCTCCTCAATACCCTGTCCGGTAAAGGCGGAGACCTTAACTACGGGAATATTGAAGCCCTCCTCTTTTAAAAACTCTCTGAGTTCTTCCTGTGCGAGAGTAACGAGGTCTTCGGGGTTTTTGTCTATCTTTGTAAGGACCGCTACGCCGTGTTTTATACCCAGGCTCTTTGCCACCTGCATGTGCTCCCTCGTCTGGGGCATCACGCCCTCACCCGCATCCACGACCAGAAGAACACCCGATACGCTTGAAAGCCCCGCTATGGCGTTCTTTATGAACCTCTCGTGCCCGGGAACGTCTATAAGCTCAAGGCGCAGGTTTTTCTCGGGAAAATCAAGGTAGGCAAAGCCTATGTCTATGCTCAGTCCTCTCTTCTTTTCCTCCGGCAGGCGGTCTGTATCTATACCTGTAAGGGTCTTTATAAGTGTTGTCTTTCCGTGGTCAACGTGCCCTGCTGTTGCAAAGAGGACGAACTTCATAGCCCCTTCTTAAGCTCTACCTTTCCCCTTATTCCCATATCAAAGCTCGTATCCGAGCCACTTTTTGAAGCGCAGGAGAGAATTGAAAGAAGCAAGAGACCTAAAATCAAGACCCTCATAGAGTAATAAAATAACACCATGGAAGAACTGCTGAGGAAGATTCCCCAGGTTTCAAAACTCCTTGAGCACTTCAAAGGCAAGTATCCGGAAACGCTCGTAAAACGTGCGGTCAGAGAGGTAACAGAGCTTTACAGGAGGGAGATAAAAGAAGGAAAGAGAAAGGACGTAGGTAGTTTGCTTGCGGACGTTGAAAAGAGGATAGAGGAGCTTTCGTCGCCCAGTCTCAGA
The DNA here is from genome assembly GCA_964432395.1 of uncultured Aquifex sp. Lineage (GTDB taxonomy): Bacteria > Aquificota > Aquificia > Aquificales > Aquificaceae > Hydrogenivirga. The sequence goes on from CAYSNS010000104.1 coordinate 1,726, forward strand.
AGGGTTATAAACGCTACGGGCGTGGTTATAAACACCAACCTCGGCAGGGCACCCCTTCCGCAGGAAGCACTTGAGCTTGTAAGGGAGATAGCGCTCGGGTATTCAAACCTTGAATACGACCTTTCTCAAGGAAAGAGAGGGAGCAGGAACTCCCACGTTGAGGAGCGCCTTACGGAGCTGACGGGTGCACAGGCGGGTCTTGTGGTTAACAACAACGCGGGAGCGGTTTACCTTGTCCTTAACACCCTCGCCAACCAGAGGGAGGTGATAGTCTCACGGGGCGAGCTTGTGGAGATAGGCGGGAGCTTCAGGGTGCCGGACATAATGGCAAGCTCGGGGGCTATTCTGAGAGAGGTGGGGACCACCAACAGGACGAGGCTGAAAGACTACGAGGAGGCGATAAACGAAAACACAGCACTCCTTATGAAAGTTCACAAAAGCAACTTCTACATTGAGGGCTTTACCGAGGAGGTGCCCCTTGAGGAACTCGTCGGGCTGGGGCGCTTAAAGGGAGTCCTCACTTACTACGATGCGGGTAGCGGTCTAATTCTTAATCCCGAAGAGCTGGGACTTCCTTCCACGGAGGTGAGCTTTGCGCGAGCTATCAGGGTAGGCGTTGACATCGTTTCGGGAAGCGGGGACAAGCTATTGGGCGGTCCCCAGGCGGGGATAATCCTCGGAAAGAGAGAACTTGTTGAGAGGATAAGGAAAAACCCCATGGCAAGGGCACTGCGTGTGGACAAGCTCACCCTCGCAGGACTTGAGGCTACACTGCTTCTTTACCTGAAGGGAGAACAGGGGCACATACCCGTTGTAAGGATGCTAACCGAGAGCGAACAGGCCATAAAGAGACGGGCACTCAGGCTAAAGAGACTATTAAAAGAGCTTAAAGACTTTGAGTTTTCTGTTGTAAAAGACCGGGCAAAGCCCGGTGGGGGAACCCTTCCGAGCTTAGAACTGCCCACCTACTGCCTTGCCCTCAGGCACAAACAGATGAGCGCTCAAGAGCTGTCTCGGAAACTAAGAAACGCAGACCCTCCTGTGGTCGGCAGGATAAAAGAAGACACCCTCCTGCTTGATATGAGAACGGTCTGTGATAAAGAGGTTCCTCTTATAAAGAAGGCTCTTACTCAGCTCTGAAGAGGACGAACTTCCTGTCAAACTCGTAGGCTTCAAATAGGGGTTTTACGTTCAGGTTCTTGACACTCTTTGTCCTTGCGACCACGAGCGAGCCTTTCGGGACCTCCTTGAGAGAGTCTACCCTGGGTATGCACCTGCGTGTGTAAAAAACGAGTGCGGAAAGCTCCGTCCTGTAGAAGTAAACCTCTTTGCCTTCTTTCTTTACTATCTGCGACGCCTGCGGGACGAACCTGCGCGTGTTCTCAACGTGCACGAGAAGAGCGCTGAGCAAAAGTATGAGGAGCGCTCCCAGGGCGGTGGCAAGCTTTACGTATCTCTTGCTCACGTAATGGGCGAAGATAAGAGCCAGCGGAGGGTATAAAAACAGCACGTAGTGGTGGAGCTTGTTCTTTGCAACGCTGTAAAAGAAAAGGACGAAAAGAAACCACAGGAGCATAGGGTTGAGAGAGCTGTGCCACCCTTTTCTCTTCAAACCCCACACGAACGCGGGCAGAAAGAGCAAAGAGCTTACAAAGATTATGGGAACGTAATACCAAAAAGGGTAAGGGTGTATGCTCTTTTGCCCCGTAAAGCGCATGATGTTTTCGTAGAGGAAGAACTTGTAAAAGTAGGCAAAGCCGAACTCCCAGAGCATGGCCAGGTACCATGAACCTCCTATTAGAGCAAAGAGAACTAAGCCCTTTAGGTTTACAAAGCGCAGGCTCTTTTTCCAGAGAAAGTAAACCCCGCAGGGAAGCAGGACGCCCACCGGACCCTTTGTAAGGAAGGCAAAGGCAAGAGCTACCCACCCGAGGGTGAACCTCTCCTTTATAAAGAGGTAAAGTCCCAACACCATAAAGAAGGTAAGGAGCATCTCGGGGACGCCTGCCCTTGACTCAACCCAGTTGTGGATAAAACCCATGTATATCAGGGAACCTAATATAGGTGTTTCTAACTCGGGAAACACTTCCACACCTATGAGATAGACCAGTGTGTCTACTCCCACCGCGGAAAGACCGGAGGTAAGCCTTGCGCTAAACTCGTTAACACCGAAAACACTGAAGAACACGTCCGTAAGCCAGTAGAACATGGGAGGCTTCTCAAAACGGGGCTGGCAGTTGTAGTAAGGTGCGATAAAGTCCTTGCTCTCAAGCATACGCAGTGAAGCGTCAAGGTTCTTGCCCTCGTCGGGTGAGGTTATTGAGAGTATCCAGTTTCCGAAGATAAAAAAGTAAAGAGACAGGAGGGTTACTATAGCCAGATGTCTGCGGTTCACCCCCTATATTTTAATTCAACTCCCTGATAAACTAAAGGTATGGCGGAACTTCTCAGGCTTGTTAGGTCTTCGGGTTGAGCTTCAAAGGTAGGTCCGGGAGACCTACAGGCAATACTGGAAGGGCTTGATATATACAGAGACGGGCGGACTATTCTGTCCGTTGGAGACGATGCGGGAGTTTACGAATACAACGGGACGCTCTGGGTTCAGACCGTTGACTTCATAACACCCATACTCAACGACCCGTATCTCTGGGGTGCCATAAGCACCGCCAACTCCCTGAGCGACGTTTACGCTATGGGTGGAGTCCCTCTTACCGCCCTTGCGGTGGTCGGCTTTAACAACTGCGAGCTTGAGCTTGATGTCTTCAAAGAGGTTATGAGGGGTGCGGTGGACAAGCTCAGAGAGGCAAGAACAGTCCTCCTCGGGGGTCATACCGTAGATGATAAAGAACCCAAGTTCGGGCTTGCGGTTTCCGGTGTGTGTCCCGAGGGCAGATTTGTGAGCCAGAAGGGAGCCAAGGAGGGGCAGGCGGTTGTCCTCACAAAGCCTGTAGGGACGGGCATTCTGGTAAAGGCTCTCAAGGAGGGACTCCTATCTCAAGAGGACATAGAGTCCGCGGTGGAGAACATGCTTACCCTCAACGATAGAGCCTCGGAGCTTATGAAGGAAATGGGGGCTTCCGCCTGCACCGATGTTACCGGCTTCGGACTGCTCGGGCATGCCCACAATATATGTAGAAACTCAGGCGTAGGTATGCGGATACACTTTGAAAGGGTTCCCGTGTATGAGAAGGCTGTTGAGCTTGTGAGAAAAAAGGTATACCCGAAGGGTGCCATTGAAAACCTGAACTTCGTAAGGGAATTTTTGAGAACCGAGCTTGAGGAATGGAAACTGATACTCCTCTCCGACCCGGTTACCTCCGGCGGACTACTCTTTACCATCGATAAGGATAAGAAGGATGACCTGAAACGAATCGCCCAGGAAAAGGGAGTTAGCGTGTGGATAGTGGGCGAAACCATATCGGAGGATAAGATAGAGGTCCTTTAAAATAAGTCCTTATGGAACTCCTCTTTGAGCTATCAAGGAAGGGAAGAAGGGGCTACAGACTCCCC
>CAYSNS010000105.1:0-2233 GCA_964432395.1 uncultured Aquifex sp.
ACATGCTCAGGGATTTTGGAACGGTTGCAAAGGCCTGTGAAGAGTGGCAGATGCCCCTTCTGGCCATGGTCTACGGAAGAGGCCCGAAGATAGAGAACCAGTATGACCCAAAGGTGGTTGCTCACTGTGCAAGGATAGGTGCGGAGCTGGGGGCGGATATAGTAAAGGTTCCCTACTCGGGTGACCCAGAGAGCTTCAAGCTTGCTGTGGAGGGTTCTCCCATTCCCGTGGTCATAGCGGGTGGACCCAAAACCAAATCCGAAAGGGACGTTCTTGAGATGGTCTATGGGGCTATAAAAGCAGGTGCTTGTGGACTCTCCATAGGCAGGAACGTATTTCAAGCTAAGGACCCTTCGCTCATGGTAAGAGCTATGTCCAAGATAGTCCATGAAGGAGGGTCGGTAGAAGAGGCTCTTGAGATTCTCGGAAATCCTTGAGTCATTTAATACACACTCCGCAGGAGGTTTTTCATGGGACTCCTTGAAGGAAAGAAAGCCCTTATAACGGGAATAGCTAACGAAAGGAGCATAGCTTACGGTATAGCCAAGTCCTTTCACAGGGAAGGAGCACAGCTCGCTTTTACCTACGCTAACGATAAACTGAAAAAGCGTGTAGAAGAAATAGCAAGCAGGTTCAACAGCGAGCTTGTGACCAAGTGCGACGTTTCCATCGACGAAGACATAAGTGCCCTCGGAGAGTTCCTTAAGGAGAAGTGGGGGGAGCTGGACATAATAGTTCACTCCATAGCTTACGCACCCAAGGAAGAGTTCAAGGCGGGAGTCATAGACACTTCCAGGAACGGCTTCAAGCTTGCCATGGATATATCGGTTTACTCACTCATAGCCCTCACGCGTGAACTCCTGCCTCTTATGGAAGGAAGAAAAGGTTCAATACTCACCCTTTCTTACTACGGTGCGGAGAAGGTAGTGCCCCACTACAACGTTATGGGTATAGCCAAAGCTGCCCTTGAGAGCACCGTAAGATACCTCGCCTACGACATAGCCAAAAGCGGGCACAGGATAAACGCCATATCCGCAGGACCGGTCAAGACACTTGCCGCATTCAGCATAACAGGTTTTCATCTTCTCATGGAACACACCACGAAGGTAAACCCCTTCGGGAAAGCTATAACCATAGAGGATGTAGGAGATACCGCGGTCTATCTGTGCAGTGACTGGGCAAGGGGTGTAACCGGTGAGGTCATACACGTAGATAACGGTTACCACATAATGGGTGTCTTCGGTAGGGAAGAGGACATAAAGAAAGGAGAAGCATGAAGTGTTCCTAAAGCCCACTAACGTTCCCCTGACCGTTAAGGACTTTGATACCGCCAGGTGCGGTATATGTAGCGGTTGCGGATGCTCCTGCGGATACATAGCCTACCTGAAAGAAGACAAGCTCGTTGACCTTTACGGACACCCCCATGACCCCAACGGCATAGGTAGCCTGTGCACCAAGGGTATAACGCTGATTCAGGAGCTTGTTTCTAACCCTCTGAGGCTGAAAACCCCATTTATCAAGGACGGTGACACCTACAGAGAAATTTCACGTAGTGAAGCGAGAGCAAAAGCGCTCAATATGCTCAGAGGCAAGGTGGGTGTTTTCTTAGACCGGTTTACTGACCTGCGGGATTATCTGACCCTCAAAAGGGAAGGTTGGGAGATTTTCTCAGACTCGCTATATCTGCCCTTTAAGAGTAGCACCTTAAAACCCCAAGAGTGGAGGGAACAGAAGGTAATAGTGGCTTTTGAGTGTGAAACGGTCTTCTCTGAAGTTATGGCTACGAGGTGGCTCGTTGATGCCTTTGAAAGGTCCGCTTACATAGTTTCTGTATCTTCCCGATACGGCACAACTTCCGCAAAGGCAAGGAGGAGGCTACTTTTAAAACCTCCCCTTGTTGTTAAGTTCTTAAGGGAGCTTGTCTTAACGCTTGAGGGTAAAGAGCCGTCTATCTTCAAAGAAAACATAGAGACACTCTCTAAGCTTCTCTCTACTGTCAAGGAGTCCTTGATACTTATAGGAGAGAGCCTTTTGAGAAGTCCATGGAGGGAGAACGTCCTGCTATACCTTCAGAGGATACGCAGAAAGCTAAAGGTTAACTACTCCATAGTAGGAAACATTACTCCCTTTGAGACCAAAGAGCTTAAGGACTTTCTTAGCTCCTTTCATGAATTTGACTCCCTGCTTCTTACGGGAAATCCCGCACTCTTTATGGACGAAAAGTCCCTGAACA
>CAYSNS010000105.1:2333-5215 GCA_964432395.1 uncultured Aquifex sp.
TCCCTGCTTCTTACGGGAAATCCCGCACTCTTTATGGACGAAAAGTCCCTGAACAAGCTCGGAAGCATAAACACAACCTATGTGGGCTTCTTTCCAAACCTTACCGCAAACTACTCCAAGCTATTGTTACCCGCAAAGCTCTTTGCGGAGAGGGACTTCACAGCTTTTAGAAACGGCTTTGGTCTTGTGACCGAGTCTCCACAGGTTCTGACACCCCCGGAAGGAGCTTTCTCTCCGTGGGAGCTTGCGAAGGACCCGCAGGACAAAAACCAGATTTCTTTGGAGAGCCCGAGCTTACCCCTTATTGAGGAAACGGACACGTCCTGGCAGGAGAACTACCTTGAAGAAGATGGGCTCTACCTTATGTGTGACACCACCCTGGTAGATGAAGTAGGACACTGGAACGTCTGGACACACGACATAGAGAAGGAGCAAAAAGCTTACATAAGCCGAGAAACCGCTAAGGCCCTTGGTGTGAAGGACAAGCTTACAATCAGAGGAGAAGAGCTCAGCGTAGAGATAAGCTCAAACATAGCCAAAGATGTCATCTTTGTGCCCAGTTCCTTTGAAGAAATGCAACCCTTTAATCCCGGAGTTCGGGTGGGCAGGCTTATGAACGAGCCTTACCTGAGGATAGAAAGGTTACGGGTAAAATAGTGTAAGTATCGGAGGTGAGAGGATGAACGTAGAGTTCAGGGGTGTGGATATCCAGATAACCGATGCCATGAAAAGCTTCATAGAAGGTAAGCTTAAAAGGTTTCACAGGTATCTTAAAGAAGCTGGGGAGGACCAGGTTGAGGTGATAGTTTCTATATCCGCGGTCCGCTCGCGACATAAAGACTATGCGGGAGACAGCAAGCCCATAGTCTACAGGGTAGACATGCACATGTATCTTAAAAACGTCCCCCACGGCTCTATACACGCCTGGGAGGAGGACACCGACGTATTTACCGCCCTTGACCAGGTTCTGGACGAAATAGAGAGACAGCTTATAAAACTCAAACAGAGGAGGCTTGAGCAAAGAAGGGTATCCGCAAAGCTTAAGGAACAGATGCACGCACCAGAACAGCTTCCCGCTGAAGAGAGGGAAAAACCCTTGCTGGTAGAGGAAGAGCTCATAGTAGACAAACCCATGAGTGTAGAAGACGCCCTATTTGAGCTTGAACAGAACCATGCCTTCTTCCTTCCCTTCGTGGATATAGAGACCGGAAATCTACGTATCATCTACAGAAAGAAGGGTGGTAACTTCGGCATAATAAATACAAAGTGTAGGTTAATGTGAATGGAATACAGGTTCAAATTTCTCAAATTCAGGTTCCTATTTTACGGATTATCCGCGGTTCTTATTCTGGGGAGTATTCTCCTGCTCTTTACAAAGGGGCTCAACCTGGGCCTTGACTTTACAGGGGGTAAGGTAATTGAGGTCCGTTTTGAAACCAAACCCGACATAGGGAAGCTCAGGAAGGCTCTTAAGGAAAAGGGGCTTGAGTCCTTCCTTGTTCAAGAGACAAGGGAAGGAACCTACATAATAAAGGTCCGTCAGGGAGAAAATTTTGAGGCGGTGAAGGAGGCGGTAAAGTCCTTTGGTAGATATGAGCTTATAAGGGAAGAGCTCATAGGAGGGGTGATAAGCGAGGAGCTAAGAGAAAAGGCCATTATGGCCATACTGACCGCCTTAGGGGGTATACTCCTATATCTGGCTTTTCGCTTCAAACCCCTGTGGGGTCTGGGAGCACTCCTGGCACTCATACACGACGTTCTTGTGGTTCTCGGTGCTTATTCACTAAGCTACAGGGAGGTAAACCTTGAGGTTGTGTCCGCCCTTCTCATAGTTGCGGGATACTCGGTGGCGGACACTGTTGTTATATTTGACAGAATGCGGGAAAACCTTCGTATAAGAAAGTCCCTCCCTCTTGAAGAGGTCATGGACCTGTCCATAAACCAGACTCTCTCAAGAACCATAATGACATCCCTTACGACCTTTGCCACCGCCCTGACTCTATTTATACTGGGTGGATACGCTCTCTCCAACATAATGTTTGCCTTCGTCGTAGGTGTGGTAGTCGGCACCTTTTCCTCTATATTCGTTGCAAGCGCCTTTGTTCTTGACATAAGCAGGCTACTGAGAGTCGGGGGACAGGAGAGGGAAGAGACAGCCTGATATGGAGTATGTCTTCCTCTTTTTGATAGGGCTTATACTGGGGAGTTTCTACAACGTTCTCATATACAGACTACCGAGGAATATCTCCGTCGTTTTTCCCTCTTCCCACTGTCCCGAATGCGGAGCAAAGATAAGGTGGTATGACAACATACCCCTGCTGTCCTACTTGCTCCTGAGAGGCAAATGCAGGGAGTGCGGAGAAAGGATATCGGTCCAATATCCGCTGGTAGAGCTCGCGTCGGGACTGCTCGCAGTATGGAGCTACTGGAGGTGGGGAGCTTCTGCGGATGCTCTGGTTTACTACCTGTTTTTCAGCGCTTTGATGGTCCTCTCCCTCATAGACCTGAAGTTCTTCATACTGCCCGATGCGATAACCATTCCGGGCACAGCGGTTGGTTTTGCCTCATCTTTCTTTCGGGAAGACATAACTCCACTCCAGAGCCTGACGGGACTTTTAGTAGGATTCCTGATACCTTTCGTGATTTACCTTTACTACGTAAAGGTGAGGAAGATGGAGGGCCTGGGGTTCGGGGATGTAAAACTCCTTACCTTCATAGGCTCGGTGTGCGGAGTATACGGGGTGCTGAGCTCTCTATTCTTGGGCAGTATAGCAGGGCTTCTCTTCGCCTTGCCAGTGATTTTAAAGAGCAGAAACCTGCAGTTTGTCATACCCTTCGGTCCTTTTCTCTCGCTGGGATGTTTCGTGGGTATCCTCCTGAAA
>CAYSNS010000106.1:0-5193 GCA_964432395.1 uncultured Aquifex sp.
GAGGGTTAACTACAGAGTTTACTCAGCTCTTCTAAGAACTCCTTGAGAATCTTCAGATAGCTTTTGAACCTTTCACAGCTTATCTCTCCTCTTTCCAGAGCGGACTTTACTCCGCATCCTGGTTCTCTTATATGGCTACAGTCCGGATATTTGCACTCGTATCTGAGAAACTCCCTGAAGTAGTTCTTTACCTCTTTCTTTCGGACAAACTGCAGTGCATCTACCTTGGAAAAACCGGGAGTATCACCCATAAAGGAACGGTTTCCGAAGGGTATGAGTTTAACTCCTGTGGTGGTGTGTCTTCCTCTGTTTGTCTTCTCGCTCACCTTGCCGGTCTTCAACTCTTCACCGGTTAGATTCTTAAGTATTGAACTCTTTCCGACCCCCGAGGGCCCCGCAAGTATACATATGTTGCCCTTCACAAGTCTTACTATATCCTCAAGACCCTCTCCCGATAGAGCGCTTACATGGACCACTTCGTAGCCCGCCCGAGTATATATGTCCGTCCAGCGCTCAAGCTCCTTTTTCTCCTCCGCGCTCAGGAGGTCAACCTTGTTAAAGACTATTACAGGTTCACACCCCACATGGTCATAGACAACCAGCAGGTTGTCAAGCAAGAAGTTGTCAAACTCAGGTTCCTTTATGGTCATAACACACACGACGCTGTCTACGTTTGCTATGGGCGGTCTTATCAGGACGTTTTTCCTTTCCTGAACCTTTTCTATTGCAAATATCTCGTTATCAACCAAGGTTCCCAGAACGTGGTCACCTGCATACACACGCTCTTTCTTTACAAGCTTCCCTCTCGGGATACCTCTCTTTATCTCTCCCGTTGAGAGCACGAGGACCTTTATGAGTTGTGCAACCCTTTCTATGACCAGCGCTTTTTCCACTCTATCTTTATTATATTGATTCCCATGCTGGACAAATCGGAGCTTGATGAGGAGCTACTTAGGGAGATAGCGAGCGTCGGGGGCGGATATGGAGCAAAGATAGAAGCCTGTATGAAAGAGATGGAAAGGATAAGCAGAGCGCTTAGGTATCTAAGGGTAAGACTTAACAGGAAAGGCAAACCTCAGCTCCTCTCAATGAGGCTCATGATAAGGTTGAGGAAAAGGTTCTTCCATCTGAGGGAAGTAGCGGTTGAGAACAGGAGGTATCTGATTATCTACAGGGAGGCTCTTGGACTTTTAAAGCACCGCGAAGTCTTTGAAACCTACCCGATAGAAAAAATAAGACTCTGAACCTGATAAAATCTTTAAAGAAGCATGAGAAAAAGGGCTATCCTTGCACTGGAAGATGGAACTTACTTCCTCGGCTACTCATTCGGAGCGGAAGGGGAAACCCAAGGAGAGCTGATTTTTAACACCTCCATGACAGGATATCAGGAGATTTTAACCGACCCTTCCTACAGAGGCCAGATTGTAGTTATGACCTACACCCAGATAGGAAACTACGGCATAAACGAGGAGGACATAGAATCTAAGAAGGTGCAGGTCAGTGGTTTTGTAGTAAAGGAGGCCTTTTCAAGATACTCCAACTGGAGGGCTACGAAGAGCCTGCACGATTACCTCAAAGAGAACGGTGTCGTGGGAATAGAGGGTGTAGATACGAGGGCCCTCGTCAAGAGGATAAGGGAAAAAGGAGTGATAAGAGGAATAATATCCACGGAGAATTTAGAGCCTAAAGAGGCTGTAAAAAGGGCAAGAGCTGTTCCTGACATATCGGAGCTTGACCTCGTTAGAGATGTGTCTACCAAAGAGGTCTATTACTGGAACCAGGGGGAGTGGAATCTACGGGAAGGCTACAGGACACTGGATACAGACAGACCGCTCATAGCGGTGATAGATTTCGGGATTAAGTTCAACATTCTCAGGAGGTTTACCTCGGAAGGTGCAAAGGTGGTGGTAGTTCCCTTCTCGGAAGCGGAAAAGGCAATAGATGAATTAAAGCCCGATGCCATATTCCTGTCCAACGGACCTGGTGACCCTCAGAGAGTAGTTGAAGGCATAAGGCTGGTAAGGAAGTTTATAGGAGAAAAACCCATCCTGGGTATATGTCTCGGATGCCAGATAATAGGCCTGGCGGTGGGAGGAAAGACCTACAAACTGAAGTTCGGCCATCATGGAGGCAACCACCCTGTGAAGGACCTGCGGACGGGCAAGGTAGAGATAACCGCTCAGAATCATAACTTTGCAATAGACCCGGACTCTCTTCCTCCGGAGATTGAGGTCACTCACCTCAACCTTCTTGACGGGACTGTTGAGGGTATAAGGCACAAAGAAGTTCCCCTGATGGCGGTCCAGTATCACCCCGAGAACTCACCCGGCCCTCACGACTCTTACTATCTGTTTCGGGAGTTTGTCCGCATGGCTAAGAAAGGGAGAGGATGACATCCTTTATGAAGTCTTTTTTACTTCTGAAACTCGCCTTATTGCATATAAGCCATGCGGTTGACTTTGCAACTTCTTCTATCTCTACAAGACCGTTCTCTTTCAGAGTTCTTCCCGTTTGGACCAGGTCCAGTATGTAGTCCGAAAGCCCTATCAGAGGTGCAAGCTCCACGGAGCCGTTCAGGGGAACAATTTCCGCTTTTACGCCCTTGCGGGTAAAGAACTCTTCCGCGATGCGCACATACTTGGTTGCAACCTTAAGAAATGAACTTCTCCAGTATGTTTCCTCGCTTTCGGGCTTGCCCGCAACGGAAATCCTGCAGGCACCTACTCTCAGGTCCATGAGTTTGTAAACCTCGGGCTTCCTTTCCAGATACACGTCATAGCCGCATATTCCTAGGTCCGCAACACCGTTCTCTACGTAGACCGGAACATCAAAGGGTTTAACCAGGAAAAGCGTAATATCCTCCATTTCAATAGTCAGTTTACGTCCCTCTTTCGGCTTTTCCGGGATGATTTCTCTGGAGTGGAGCAGGTTTATGCTCTCTTCAAAGAGCCTGCCTTTGGGAACCGCAAGCCTTATCATCTTCTTTTGGGTTTTATTCTTATGAGAACCTCGTCGGGGTTGACGCTCTCTCCTACCTGAACAAGGATTTCCTCAACCACTCCGTCTACGGGGCTGTGTATCTCGTTTTCCATCTTCATAGCTTCTACTATTAGCAGGACATCCCCCTCTTTGACTTCTTCTCCTACGTTTACCTTTATGTTTACCACCTTACCGGATATGGGGGAGGTTACATCTCCTACGTCTCTGGGCTTCGGTCTTCGGGGTGTTACGGGTGCTCCTTCCGAAAACTCGTATCCGCTTTCTCCTACCTCTATCTCCCTTATGGGTTGTAGAACTACCTCCTCAAGTCTCCCGTCAAGCCTTATGAAGAAGGTTCTGCCTCCTGCAGTCTCTTCACCTCTGCCCGCTATCTGGACGTGATACTGCTCTCCGTGGACCGTTATGTTGAACTCTACCGGTGCCTTTTCCGAACAGGGCTCGGACTCAACCTCCTCCACCGGGACAGGTGGAACCTCACCCTTTTCTACCCTCTCCCTCCACTCAAAGAACTCCTTCGCCACAACTGGGAAAAGGGCATAAGAAAGTATGTCTTCTTCGCTCTTTGCACCTGCCTCTCTGGCCTCCTCCCTGACTTTCTCAAGCTCCGGCTCCAAGAGGTCCGCAGGCCTCTTGTCGTATATGGGTTCCTCGTCTCCGAGTATCTTTCGCAGAACCTCCTCCTTCACAGGTGCGGGAGGTCTTCCGTATAGGCCCTTTACGTAGTCCTTTGTCTCTTTGGTGACTACCTTGTATCTCTCTCCATGGAGGACATTCATAAAAGCCTGTGTCCCTACTATCTGGCTCGTGGGTGTGACGAGGGGAGGATAACCGAGGTCTTCCCTAACGCGGGTAACCTCTTCAAGAACTTCTTCCAGCTTTTCCTCAAGGTTCTGCTCCCGTAGCTGGTTGATGAAGTTGGTTATCATGCCTCCGGGAATCTGATGAATGAGGACCCCTACGTCCGGATAGGGAGGAAGAACGTCAAACTTTCTGTATTTTGCTCTTACATCTCTGAACATGTCACCCGCTTTCTTATACATGCTGGTATCTACGTTTACTTCGTAGCCCAGTTCCCGCAGGACATACACCATGGTCTCACCGGGCGGGTGGGAAGTCTGGCAGGATAGAGAGTAGAAGGCGGTATCTATCATGTCCGCACCCGCTTCTATACCTTTGAGTTGTGCCATCTGGGCAAGGTCTGCGGTGGTCTGGGTGTGTAGGTGAACGGGATAGTTGGGATACTCACTCTTGATAGCGGAAACCAGGTCGTAGGCCACCTTGGGCGAAAGGAGTCCCGCCTGGTCCTTTATGGAAATTATGTCAATGCCCATATCCACGAGCTCACCCGCAATCCTGACATAGTAGTCCACCGTGTGAACAGGGCTGATGGTATAAGATAGAACTCCCTTCACCGTTGCTCCTACCTTCTTGGCAACTTCTATGGACTTTGCCATATTACGGGTATCGTTCAGTGCATCGAAGATACGGAAAACTTCTATACCGTTGTCGTAAGCCCTCTTGACGAACTCTTCTACCACGTCGTCCGCATAGTGCCTGTATCCGACAACATTCTGTCCTCTCAGGAGCATCTCAAGCTTTGTGTTCTTCGCTACCTCTTTAAACTTCCTCAATCTCTCCCAAGGGTCCTCCTTTAGGAATCTTAGGCACACGTCAAAGGTAGCTCCTCCCCACACTTCAAGAGACCAGAAACCGCACCTGTCAAGGACCTCCAGTGTGGGCAACATATCCTCTGTCCTGACACGGGTTGCGAGGAGGCTCTGGATGCCGTCTCTCAAAGATACGTCCGTTACAAGTATTTCCCTCATAGCAAACTCCCTTAAAGAGGATAGTATAAAGGAAAAAGCCCGCTTATCAAAACCGCCCGAGCCTGTTTCCTAAGTCTCTCATACTCTCCTATCTGGGCCTTGTTGGACAGAGTAAAAAGGCATTTTTAATGGGAGTATCTGACGAGTAAGAGACCCTTCCGCAAGTATAATAAGAGGGAAGCATAAAGATAAATGATGCACCTGATAGAGAACTACGCACGCTTGCCGGTAAGGTTCGTCAGAGGAGAGGGAGTTTACCTTTACGACGATGAGGGCAAGAGGTACCTTGACTTCCTCTCGGGGATAGCGGTTTGCTCCCTCGGACACGCCCATCCCAAGCTCACAGAAGCCATATGCAGGCAGACAA
>CAYSNS010000107.1:0-5193 GCA_964432395.1 uncultured Aquifex sp.
AAGATATCCGCAGACACGGACACAGCAGGATACCCGTATACAAGGAAAGGCTGGACGATGTGAATGGAATAGTCCACGTGAAAGACCTCTTGCCGATAAGCAAGAATAAGGATAGACCCCTTTCGGAGTTCAAGAGGGAGGTCCTGTTTGTCCCGGAAGTTATGAGCGTGGCGAGCCTGCTCCATGAACTTAGAAAAGCGAAGACCCAGATAGCCATAGTCGTGGACGAACACGGGGCGGTTTCCGGTCTCGTGACCATGTACGACATACTCAGGTGGCTCATAGGTGAGGTGCCAGAAGAGTGGGAGGAGGAAAAGGACATAGAGAAGCTCTCCTACGACATGTTCAAGATAGATGGTTCTTCGGACATAGAGGAAGTTGCCAAGTCCCTTGGCTTCGAACTACCCGAAGACTACGACTACGATACGGTGAGCGGGTTCGTCATGGCCAACCTTGAAAAGGTCCCCGAAAAGGGTGACGAGTTTGAGTATGACGGATTCAAGTTCATAGTAGGAGATGTGGAAAAGAACAGGGTAAAGGAAGTCATAGTTAAGGTTATGAAAAAGGCTTCCGCTCGTAGCCATCGCTAATATATACATCATTTTCATACACTTAGCTTGGATAGGGCTAAGTTGCACATATACTGCTACTTTTTGCCATCCTGAATCAGTTTCAGAGCTTTAGAATTACAAAGCATGGGCAGGGAGTTCGTCCACCTTCATCTTCATACTCAGTATTCACTCCTTGACGGAGCTATAAAGGTCCAGGACTTGGTTCGGAAGGCAAAGGAACATGGCTTTAAGGCGGTAGGTGTCTCTGACCACGGAAATCTGTTTGGCTCCTTTCACTTTTACAAGAGCCTGAAGGCCCAGGGTATAAAACCCATCATAGGTATGGAAGCTTACTTCACCACGGGCTCGCGCTTTGACAGGAGGACCAAGGGTAGTGAGGATAACATCACCGATAAATACAATCATCACCTTATACTGATAGCCAAAGATGAAAAGGGCCTAAAGAACCTCTTTAAGCTATCCACCTTAGCCTACAAGGAAGGCTTTTACTACAAACCCAGGATAGACTACGAACTACTGCAGGAGTATGGAGAAGGTCTTATAGCCTTAACAGCCTGCCTTAAGGGTGTTCCGACCTACTACGCTTCCATCAACGAGGTTGAGAAGGCACGGGAGTGGGTGAAGAAGTTTAAAGATATCTTCGGAGATGACCTCTACCTGGAGCTACAGGCAAACGATCTGGAGGAGCAGGCAACAGCGAACAGAAACCTCATAGAAATAGCAAAGAAGCTGGACGTGAAGCTCATAGCGACCAACGACTCGCACTACCTTAATCCAGAGGACAGGGAAGCCCACTCGGTCCTCATGGCTATACAGATGAAGAGGACAATACACGACATAACCAAGGGGGGCTTTCGGTGTGCTAACGATGGACTTCACTTTGCCTCCGCGGATGAAGTCTGGAAGAAGTTTGAGGGCAGGTTTGACGGATGGGAAAAAGCTCTGCTCAACACGCTGGAGGTAGCGGACAAGGTAGCGGACAGCTTTGAGTTCTTTGAAAACAACTCCTACCTATTGCCCGAGTATAAGGTTCCCAACGATGAAACCCTCGAAGAGCACCTGAGAAAGCTTGCCATAAGGGGTCTTAAGCAGAGGATAGCCAAAGGACAGGCAAAGAACTCAAGAGAATACTGGGACAGGCTTGAATACGAGCTGGAAGTGATAAACCGTATGGGCTTTGCAGGTTACTTTCTCATAGTTCAGGACTTCATAAACTGGGCGAAGAAAAAGGACATACCCGTAGGTCCCGGAAGGGGCTCCGCTGCGGGCTCACTGGTAGCCTATGCGGTGGGCATAACAGACGTTGACCCCATAAAACACGGCCTGCTATTTGAAAGGTTCCTCAACCCCGAAAGGGTCTCCATGCCCGATATAGACGTGGATTTCTGCCAAGATAACAGGGACAAGGTCATAGACTACGTAAAGGATAAATACGGCAGGGAGAACGTTGCCCAGATAATCACCTACAACGTTATGAAGGCCAAGCAGACCCTCAGAGATGTTGCCCGCGCTCTGGGACTTCCCTACTCAACAGCGGACCAGCTTGCAAAGCTCATACCCCAGGGGGACGTCCAGGGAACGTGGCTCTCCCTCGAGGAGATGTATCTAACTCCTGTTGAGGTCTTAAAGGAGCGTTACGGTGCTCACAGGGGGGACATAGAGGACAACGTTAACAAATTCAGGAAGCTCTGCAAGGAAGACCCCGCCATAGACAAACTTGTCAAGATAGCCCTCAAGCTGGAGGGTCTGACACGTCACACTTCTCTACACGCTGCGGGAGTGGTCATAGCTCACCAGCCTCTGGACCAGCTTGTTCCCCTCTTCTACGACAGAGACGGAGCGGTAGCTACCCAATACGATATGGTCAAACTGGAGGAGCTCGGCTTACTGAAGATGGACTTTCTGGGACTCAAGACCCTTACCGAGCTCCAAGCTATGCGTTCCATGGTCAGGGAACGTCATGGAGAAGACATAGATTTCCTTTCCCTGCCTATGGACGATGAGAAGGTGTTTAAGCTCCTTCAGGAGGGGAAGACAACGGGAGTGTTTCAGCTTGAAAGTAGAGGTATGAAGGAGCTTCTCAAGAAGCTAAAGCCCGATACCTTTGATGACATAGTTGCGGTTCTGGCCCTCTATAGACCCGGACCCCTCAAAAGCGGACTGGTAGACCGCTACATAAACAGGAAGCACGGAAAGGAGCCCGTTGAATATCCCTTCCCGGAACTGGAGGAGGTCCTTAAAGAGACCTACGGAGTGATAGTGTATCAGGAGCAGGTTATGAAGATGTCTCAAATACTTGCGGGATTCTCTCCCGGAGAAGCGGACACCCTCAGAAAAGCCATAGGCAAGAAGAAAAAGGACCTGATGGAGAAGATGAGGGAGAAGTTTATAAAGGGTGCCTTAGAGAGGGGCTATCCGGAAGATAGGATAACCGCTCTGTGGGAGGATATAGAGAAGTTCGCTTCTTACTCCTTCAACAAGTCTCATTCGGTGGCTTACGGATACATATCCTACTGGACAGCTTACATGAAGGCCCACTACCCCGCTGAATTTTTTGCTGTAAAGCTCACCACCGAGAAGAACGATAACAAGTTCATAAACCTTATAAAGGATGCCAAGCTTATGGGGTTTGAGATTCTCCCTCCGGATATAAACAGAAGTGACGAAGGTTTCAAGATAGAAGGGGAACGCAAGATAAGGTTCGGCATAGGGCGTATCAAAGGTGTCGGCGAGGAGGCTGCAAGAGCCATAACCGAAGCCAGAAAGAGCAGAGACTTCAGGGGACTGTCTGACTTCGTGGCAAGGGTGGACGGCAGGAAGGTTAACAAGAAGGTAATAGAAGCCCTTGTAAAGGCAGGTGCCTTTGATTTTACCTCTTTAAACAGAGATGAGCTTCTACAGAGGGTATCTTCCGGCAAGAACGCTACGGACCTTGCTCAGAACTCTCTATTCGGTGCACCCGCTCCGAAAAAGAGGATGGACATAAACGATATTTTGCGCATGGAGAAGGAGGTAATAGGCTTTTACATATCGGGACATCCCTTAGACAAGTATGAGAGCCTTCTGAGGGGTAAATACACCTCCATAGAAGAGATAGAGAGTCTGGGAAAGGGTGCGGAGCTTACCACAGCGGGGGTTATATCCGGCCTGCAGAAGAAAAAGACCAGAAACGGCAACTATATGGCCGTGTTTAACCTGATAGACAAGAGCGGTATAGTGGAAGCGGTGGCCTTCCCGGACGCGTATGAAACCTATGAGGAGAAGATAAAGGAGGATGCGGTAGTTGTAGTCAGAGGGTATATAGAGGAGGATACGGAAACCGAAAGCCTGAAGCTTGTGGTCAGGGAGGTATTTCTGCCGGAAGAGGTCAGCAGGAATAGTAACAGCTTCCTTACCATACTGCTAAGGGAAGAAGACACGAGGAATGGCAAACTGGAAAAGCTCAAAAGCCTGCTCGATAGACACTTGGACCCCAATGGACTTCAGCTCGTTCTTGAACTCAGAGGAAAGGACTTTAGAGCGCTTTTGAAAACACCCCCCACCTACAGGGTAGCACCCTCCGCAGAGCTTATAAACACCATAGTCTCGGAGCTGAAGCTGAAGGTATCTGTATAAGAGCATAAGATTTTGAGGTTGCCTAAGCCTCTCCACGAAGACAAAATTATTACTATGGGGAAAAAGTTTTTCATAAAGACCTTCGGTTGTCAGATGAACTTCAACGACTCGGAGAGGATAAAGGGAATACTGCGCACGCTCGGATATGAACCCACCGAAAACTGGGAAGAGGCGGACCTTATCCTGCTAAATACATGCACCATAAGGGAAAAGCCCGACCAGAAGGTGCTCTCCCACATAGGAGAGTATAAAAAACTCAAAGAGAAGAACCCTAACGCTCTGATAGCGGTTTCGGGCTGTCTGGCCCAAAGGGCGGGTTGGGAACTCGTTCAGAAGGCTCCCTCGGTTGACATTATGTTCTCCTCCTTCAACATGCATCAGCTACCCGAGCTTATAAATCAGGCCCAGGCGGGATACAAGGCTATAGCGATACTTGACGAGCCTCCCGAGGACGAGGACAAGGTGTGGGAGTTTCCCACAGAGAGGGATAACCCTTACTGCGCATACGTTACCATAATAAAGGGATGTGACAAGAACTGCACCTACTGCGTTGTGCCCAGAACCAGAGGTAGAGAACGCTCAAGGAATCTTGAGAGCATAATCCGAGAGGTGAAGGAGCTCGTAGATGACGGGGTCAGGGAGATACACCTTCTTGGTCAGAACGTAACCGCTTGGGGAAAGGACTTAGAAAGGCCCGTTCCCTTCTCGCACCTGCTATACGAGATTTCAAAAATAGACGGTGTGGAGAGGATTCGCTTCACGACGGGCCATCCCATAGACCTTACTGATGATATTGTAGAAGCGATGTCTTCCATACCCCAGGTATGCAATGCCCTTCACCTGCCATTCCAGGCGGGCTCAAACAGGATACTCAAGCTTATGGATAGGAAATATACCAAAGAGTTTTATCTGGAGCGCATAGCAAAGCTGAAGGAGGCTGTCCCCGGTATAGCACTGTCCACGGATGTAATAGTAGGCTTTCCTACCGAGACGGAAGAGGACTTTG
>CAYSNS010000108.1:0-5179 GCA_964432395.1 uncultured Aquifex sp.
GGTGTCCAAATACCGCCTGCCGGGTCTGTGGGCACCCTGAAGAGGCGGGATACAAGTAGCCCGGCACCCGAGCCGTGTAGTTTTGCACGGTTTGGGTAACCAGGTAAAAGGCGTATGTACCCTATGGAGAAGGAAACAAGTATACAGGACGAGCTACTGGATGGTCTTAAAGCTAAGGGGGCTACGGTTACCATTTATCTGACACGGGGAAACAGAATAACAGGTAAGATACTCAACCACGACAAGTACACTATACTTCTTGATGTAGAAGGACAACCCAACCTGATATACAAACACGCGGTGAGCACAATAGTAGAGGGTAAATGAAGGCCATCTTAGTAGGTATATGGAACAAGAACGTCCCTCGTGGTGAGGTTAGGGAGTCTCTGAGAGAACTCAAAGGGTTGGTTGAAGCCCTGGGAGGTAAGAGCTTAGGTTACGTCTTGCAAAGGAGAAACAGTCCGGACACAAGGTTTTTCGTAGGGGAGGGGAAAGCCCGCGAGCTGGGAGAAATAGCCAAGGGAACGGAGGCGGACGTTATTGTGTTTGACGAGCCTCTTACTCCTTCTCAGGTTAGAAACCTGGAAAAACTCACGGGGAAAGCGGTCCTCGATAGGACAGACCTGGTTATAGAGATATTCTCCCGAAGGGCCAAGAGCAAGGAGGCGAAGCTACAGGTGGAGCTTGCACGGCTCACACACCAGCTACCCAGGCTCTACGGGAAGGGAAAGGCTCTATCGAGACTGGGCGGAGGTGTCGGGACACGAGGCCCCGGAGAGCAGGAGGCGGAGATAAGAAAAAGGAGTATAAAGAGGCGTATATACCAGATAAAGTGTGAGCTGGAAGAGATTAAGAAAAGGAGAAGACACCAGAGAAAGAGGAGAGAAAGGGAGGAGACGGGAGAGAACCTGCTCAAGATTGCCTTAGTCGGATACACCAATGCGGGGAAGTCTACACTTCTGAGGGCTCTTACCGGTAAAGAAACTTTTACCGCGGATATGCTCTTCGCTACTCTGGATACGAAAACCTCCGCAAGGGTGGTATCTCCAGAGCTGAAACTCCTGTTTACAGACACAGTCGGTTTTATAAAGAAACTACCCACAGAACTCGTAGAGTCCTTTAAGGCTACGCTTGAGGAGGTTACAGAAGCGGATATACTTCTCCACGTAGTGGATATATCCGACGACCGATGGTTAGACCATATACATACCGTCAGAGAGATTCTGGGGGAGCTTGGAGCGGACGAAAAGCCTACCTTATACGTCCTTAACAAGGCGGACAGGCTTGTCAACAATCCCGAAGAGATTCACCTTTTGCCCCACACCGCCCTCGTGGAAGGTAAAGCTGTTATAGTATCCGCATCCAAGGGATGGGGTCTTAGTGAACTTATTGGGGAGATTAAAACCTTTGCACTTGCGGAATCAATAAAAGACGTATAGGGCAAGTATTAGGACCGCTATGAATATAAGGGTCATTCCTCCTCCCGCTCTTACATAGTCAATGGTCCTGTAACCTCCAGGTCTCATTATGAGAGCGTTTACCTGATGTGTGGGAATTATAAAGGTGTTGGAGGCACTCACACCCACCACGAGAGCGGACAGCCTTGGGTCCGCTCCGATTTCGTAAGCCATATCTACAGACAGGGGAACGAGAAGCACAGTAGCTCCCACGTTTGAAACCACGAGGGTAAAGAAAGAGGTAAGAAGGGCCACAGCGGTGTAGAAAAGTAGAGGTGATACATTACCGAGAGCTGTTATAAGTGAGTTGGCTATAAACTCCGCAGTTCCCGTTTTCTGAAAGGCTATACCCAGTGGGAGAAGACCCGCCAAAAGGAAAACGGTCATCCAGTCCACAGCACGGTAGGCTTCGTCTATAGTTAATACCCTTGTAAGGACCATACCGAGTGCTCCTGTCAGGAGCGCTATAGAGAGCTTGACGTTGAACACAAGTATCAGGATAAGGGCTATCCCGAAGCACAGGAGAGCAAGCTTAGCTTTCTCGGGTCGCATCACCTCACCTTTTATCTCCGTGGAAAATGCAAAGACGTTTTTATCCTTTAGCTCCATAAACTTGTCCCATCTGCCGAACATGAGGACCGCATCTCCATGCAAAAGCTTCATGTCCGAAAAGCCCGCATAGATTACATTCCCTTTGCGAACGACAGCTAAGGGATTAACCTCGTATCTTCTCCTGAAGAAGAGCTCGTTCATCGTTCTTCCTACAAGCTCCGAACGTGGCGTAACCACGCCTTCAACTATACCCGCGTTTACGGGTGAAAGGTCTTCCGCAAACTCGTCCAGCTCTTCCTTGAGCAGGAATCCCATGTCTTTTGCAAACCTTTCCACATTCTCGGGACAGCCTACTACAGCTATGGTATCTCCCGGCTCAATCCTTTCTTCCCTGTGAGGGGCAAAGTTTTTCCTCTTCGTCTTCGCATGGTGGACCGCTACTATGGTTACCTGATAGCGCTTCCTTGCATCTATCTCCTTTATAGTTTTTGGATTAAAGCTTTCGGGAACCTTCAGTTCATAGAGCTGGCATATCTCCTTGTAGGTCTGGGCGAGCTCGGTAGGGAGCAGGCTCTGGGTGTCGGTTTTGATAGAGACGTTGGGGAGTATGAATCTCCCCAAAAGGGAAAAGTATAGGATACCTGCTAAGACGAGAAGTAACCCTATGGGTGTGACGGAAAACAGACCAAAAGGGGGAAGCTGATACATCTCAAAAAGGTCGTTCAGCAAGATAAGGGGGCTTGAACCCACAAGTGTAAGTGTTCCTCCCAGTATTGCGCTGAATCCCATGGGCATGAGCAGATGAGAGACCGGAATCCTCAGCCTCTTTGATATGCGCACAACAGCAGGCAGGAAGAGCGCAGCGGCACCGATGTTCTGCATAAAGCTGGAGATGACAGCTACCGCCAAGGAAATGAGAGCTATTATCCTTGTCTTAGACTTTCCCGCTAAGCGCACTATATAGCCCGCTAAGATGTTCATAACACCTGTTTTGTCCAGTCCCGCACCGATTATAATCACCGCTATTATGGACACAACCGCATTACTGCTAAGACCGCCTATAGCTTCCTGGGGTGATACAAGACCCAGCAGGGGCAGGAGAACCATCATGAGGAGTCCTACCACGTCCACCCTGACAAGCTCTGATACGAACAGGTATATGGCGAGGATAAGGACCTCAAGGGTAAGCACCTTTTCCTTTTCAAGACCTACAAGGTCTTTTACAGTCTCTTCCTGTGCAAAGAAGGTAATAGGTATGGACGCGCTTATAACAGCGAGGAGAAACTTTTTCAGCATACAGCGTGAATTATACCCCGATAGGGCTTTAGCTTATAATCTAAAAAAGTTATGAATGCGGTAGAAGTTATAGCCTTCGCATTCCTTATGTATACGTTCGGTTTCTTTGTATACTCGCGCTATCTTGCAAAGAAGGTTTTCGTGCTGGACGATTCAAGAAAGACCCCTGCTCATGAGCTTGAGGACGGGGTTGATTACGTTCCTACCAACAAGTGGATACTCTTAGGGCATCACTTTACGTCTATAACTGGTGCTGGTCCCATAGTGGGGCCTGCGATAGCGGTTATATGGGGATGGGTTCCTGCGCTCCTGTGGGTGGTCCTGGGAGCTGTCTTCATAGGAGCGGTTCATGACTTCGGAGCGCTCGTGACTTCCATAAGGCATAAAGGCAGGTCAATAGGTTCTATTCTTGGCGATTACGCGGGAGAGAGGGTAAGGGTTCTTTTTTTACTGCTGATTCTCGCTCTGGCTATATTGGTCAATGCGGTATTTGCTTACGTTATAGCCTTGCTATTTACCAAATTCCCCTCCAGCGTCATACCCGCCTGGAGCATAGTCCCCTTGGCCCTGGCTTTTGGGCTGATGGTATACAGGCTTAGGATAAACTTCCTGATACCCACGTTCCTGTTTCTGGCACTCCTGTATGCCTCAATTTTCATAGGTAAGAGCTATCCTGTGGACTTAAAGCCCCTTGCCTCTGTGCTGGGCGTAGACCCCATAATGCTCTGGATTTTAGTTCTATTTACCTATACCTTCTTTGCTTCGTCTCTGCCTGTATGGCTTTTGCTCCAGCCCCGGGACTTTCTAAACGGACTTCAGCTAATAGTCCTCCTCGTGCTTATCTACGCGGGGGCTATCCTTGCCAACCCTCACATAGTGGCTCCCGCGGTAAACTTAAGCCCGGAGGGAGCACCTCCCATATTCCCGTTTCTGTTTATAACCATAGCCTGCGGTGCCCTGAGCGGGTTTCATGCTCTGGTATCTTCGGGGACATCTTCAAAACAGCTCTCTAAGGAGAGCGATGCACGGACCGTAGGATACCTGGGATTTCTGGGTGAAAGCTCTCTGGCGGTGGCAGTAATAGTAGCTTGCACCGCAGGATTGGCTATGTTCTCACAGGATAAATTTGCCCAGCTTTACAGCTCCTGGTCTTCCATAAAGAGCTCCTCCATACCCGCTGTGGTTGAAGGTGGGGCAAACCTCGTGTCCTCGCTGGGTATATCTCCTGAGCTGGGCAAAACATTGATAGCTACGCTCATAGTGCTCTTTGCAGCGACTACCATGGATACCAGCGTGCGTATTCAAAGATATATACTCAACGAGCTGGGACAGATATACTCCCTTTCACCCCTGAAGAATCCATGGCTTGCCTCCCTGATAGCGGTCCTTCTGTCCATGGCTCTCGTCCTTGCTAAGGAAGGGGGTAAGGGAGGTTTAGTATTCTGGCCTGTCTTTGGAGCATCAAACCAGCTATTGGCAGGCCTTGCCCTTCTGGTTACGTATCTGTATCTTCGCAGTTCAGGAAGGCCTACACTGCCGGTGATGATACCCCTGGTGAGTGTTCTCCTTATAACTTCTCTCGCCATGTTGATGAACGCGGTAAACAACGCACTCAAAGGGGACTATCTGCTTGCGGGTGTAAGCACCTTTATAATACTGCTGGAGGTAGCCATAATAATGGAGTCTATAAGAGCGCTTAGAACGGCGGGAGCAAAGGCATGAAGCTTTCTGATATACTCAAGGAGCTTTACAGACTCAAGTTCGGTCAGAGCTTTGCGAGGGAAGCCCGTAAGCTTGACGAGGTGTTTTTATTTTTTCTGTTTGCGGACTACTTTGGTCTGGCGAACCCCTACAAAGTTTTCCTTGCGGAGGCC
>CAYSNS010000109.1:0-5160 GCA_964432395.1 uncultured Aquifex sp.
CTCTTCTCTTTCCCTTAGGCGGACAAGTCCGTGGTCTATGAAAAAGCAGTGGAGCCTATCTCCTACAGCTTTATGAACCAGAACCGAGGCTACCGTAGAGTCTACACCTCCTGACAGAGCGGATATAACGTGAGAGTCTCCTACTACGGAGCGTACCTCCTGCACCTTCTCCTCTATGAAGTTTCCCATTTCCCAGTTTCTATGAGCTTCGCATACCCCATAGGCAAAGTTGGCAAGTAACTCCTTCCCGTAGCTTGTATGAACTACCTCGGGGTGAAACTGAAGGCCGTAAACGCCTCTATCCTTTGAAGCTATAACCGCATGGGGTGAGTTTTCGGAAACCGCAAGAGTCTCAAATCCGGGCGGTAGCTCTACAACTCTGTCCGCGTGAGACATCCATACGTCAAACTCTTGGGGTATACCTTCAAAGATTCTGTCATTTTTCAGGACTCTGAGCCTTGCCCTTCCGTATTCTTGATGCTCCGCAGGCTTGACCTTTCCGCCCAGCTGATGAGCTATCACCTGAAGCCCGTAGCATATACCGAGGATAGGCACACCGAGCCTGTATATATCTTCTGAAGGTAGTGGAGCGCCCTTAGAGTAAACAGAAGCGGGACCACCTGAGAGTATAATCCCGTACGGTTCTCTTTTCTTTAGCTCCTCAACGGGAGCATCCCAGTTGAGAATCTCGCTGTATATTCCCAGTTCCCTGATTCTGCGCGCTATGAGCTGAACGTATTGAGAACCGAAGTTTATAACCAGTATGGGTCTTCTTCTCATGAATAACTTATTTTAACTTCTTCCACAGTATATGGGTCTCGGGAAGCCCCCTGATACTGACCTTGTATGACTTTAGCGAGAACTTCTCCAGCCACTCCGCCTTGACCTCTTTACCCTTCATTATGAAGATATACTCCCTTGCCAGAGACTCTAATAGGGGAACTACCTTCTCCAGCGGACCCGTGGCCCTTGCAACTGTTATGTCAAAGCTCCTTCCCACCTTCTCCGCCCGCTCGCACAAAACTTTCCATTCCATTGCAAGCTTCACCTTCAAATACTCAAGGAAGCTACACTTCTTTGAGACAGACTCGACGAGAAACAGGTTTAAGTCCTTGAGGTATATCTTCAAGGGAACCCCGGGGAATCCTCCACCGCTACCTATATCCGCAAGGTCTTTACCTATCCATTCCACACCTATATCATCAAAGCATCTGGCAAGGGTTATAGAGTCCAAGAAGTGTCTTCTGACTATATCCTCTTCCGTTCCTACGGAGGTTATCCTGTGCACCCTGTTCCATTTCGTAAGCTCTCTCAGGTATGTATAAAACTTCAGCGCTACATCATCGCGGATTTTAAAACCCGCTTCGTGAAAGAGCGCTTTAATTTTCTGCGGAGAGTATGAGGTTGAGGACATCCTCCACCACCTTTTTCGGCTCAGAGCTCAGGTATATATCCCTTCCCATAACTATCATATCCGCCCCCTCCTTCACCGCTTCCTTTGGCCCGTATACTCTCTTCTGGTCGTGCCTGCGAGAAGAAAGCCTTATGCCGGGAACCACCGTGAAGAGGGAAGTTTTCTCCTTTACCTTGCGAACCTCTCCTGCGGAACAGACTACACCGTCAAGGCCCGCCTCCCGGGCTTGCTCCGCCAGATATATGACCATATCCTCTACGCTGGGAAAGGAGCTTTTCAAAAACTTCATATACTCTTCATCGTGGCTCGTAAGCAGGGTCACACCCAGGAGATTGATACTATTCCCTGCGGACACAGCCTCCCGAAGCATCTCTCTTCCTCCCAGCGTGTGAAGTGTAAGGTAGTCCGCTCCTATTTTCTGAGCTTGTTCTACCGCAAGCCTTACCGTGTTTGGTATATCGTGAAGCTTGAGGTCAAGGAAAAGCTCAAAGCCTTCTTCCTTAACCGCCTTACATATATCCCTTCCCGCTTCCAGGAAAAGCTTCGGACCTACCTTAACTACAATTGGAAGGCCTGATAAACTCTTCAGAAGCTTCCTTGCTCTGCTGTATTCAACGTCAAGGGCAACGCACAGCTTAGCCATCGGGAATATTAAAGCATTAAAGGTAGAGACCCCACTGGCTGGGCTTTGCTCCTGCAAACGAGTTTTAAGAAGATTAGAGCTGTTATGTAGGCATCGTCAAGGGCGGAGTGGACTCCCACAGTGGGTATACCAAGCTCTTTGGCTATCTCTTCTAAGCTCTTCCCTTCTCCTCCCTGCCTCTTCCACAAGGAGAACACATCCAGCCTGTAAGCGGGTATGGGAATATCTAAGAAAGAGCGTGTATACTTTTCCAGAATTTTCCTGTCAAACTCCACATTGAAACCCACCAGGACACAGCCCTTTATAAAGTCCAGAAAGGTTTCTATGACTTCCTGAGGTGGTTTGCCCTTTTCCCTAAGTTCCTGCTCCGTTATTCCGTGAATCTCTACAGAAGCGTGGGTAAGTTTCTGTGGTCTTACAAGCTGGTGAAAGCTATACCGAAGAAAGATGGATAGGTTTAAGATTTTCAGAGCTCCTATGGATACGAGCTCCGCCTTCTTTGGGTCAAGTCCTGTGGTTTCCGTATCAAAAACTACAAAAGGTGTCTCCTGGATGCTCTGTGAAAGATCTATATCCTGCCAGAATCTTGCGAATGCGGGCTTGGAATGAAACCTTTTGATAAGAAGTTTTTTTCTTAGTTTTAGAAGCAGGTTCATCTCGGAATGTTTACCAGAAACCGTCGCTCTATGAACTCTTGAAACTCGGACACTATCTTAAAGGAGTCCTTGAGCAGGTCTCGCTCGAGCTTGCTAAGGTTCTCGGGATTGATATAGTTGTCAGGACGCTTTCCTTCTCTGAGCTTCTCCACCTGGTTTTTCAGTCTTAGGGTCTGGAGATAGGAGTAGGCTTCCCGCAGGTTCGTAGACAGGTCGGATGGGATAAGTCCCTGCTCGGAAAGTCTATCTATCCTGTCTAAGGTAGACGTTTCCTTTACCTTACCCTTGAGAGCCAGGGCACGGATCCCCTGTGTGATGGGAAATATACCGCCCTTTTTAACGTCAAGCTCTCCTTTGTGCTCTCCTTTTTTTTCGAGGATGAAGTGCTTCATAAAACCTATGGGTGGCTTGAACCTTACCGCATCCAGGAGCATGTAAGCTATGAAAAGCTCTTCCTTCTCCACAAGTGAAAATAGAAAACTCCTGAGCTCCTCAACCAGCTCCGCATTGCCAAAGGCGTTTCTAAAGTCAAAAAAGATTCCTAAGCGGAGCGTATTTTCAGGCTCGGGTCTGAGTATCCATCGGGAGAGCTTTTCTTTCCATGCGCTTATACCCATCCGCCACTCGGGATTGGAGACCATAACGTTACCCGGACAGGGAGGAAAGCCCACGCTTATGAGGTTATCTGTGATTGCCTCTCCGAACTCTCTAAAGTAATCTTCCACATCTACATCCATAACGGGGTAGGTATCGTCGTATATAAAAGCGTTGTCTTGATCCGTCTTGAGGGTTTGCTCCCTCCTGCCTTCACTCCCGAGGACCATAAAGCTAAAGGCTACGGGAGGCTCCTGCCCGAGCTCTCTTATGGTCAGAAGGACTACCTTAGCTATAACCTTGTCGTTTACCTCGGATATGAGCCTGCTTATGTGCTCTACCTTGAGCCCTTCCGCAAAGAGCTTGAGGACCATGCGGTCGGTGAGGGAGTGTAGATGTCTCAACTCTTCAAGAGTTTGGGCTTTCTCTATCTCCTTAATCAGGACCACAAGGTTGTTACTTTCGTATGCAATTATGTCTTTGTCCTCCAATACTCCTATTACCCTGTTACCCTTACTTATTCCTATCCTCCTTATGTTGTGATGTGCCATCTTGACTATTGCTTCAAAAAGCAAACTGTCCTGGCCCACCGTTATAACGGGAAAACTCATAATGTCGGAAAGCTTTACCTCCGAGGGGTTTAAGCCCTGTGCAACCACACGCTTAATTATGTCCCGTTCTGTAACTATCCCTTGCTCGGGACTTTCGACAAGCAAGCAGGACACGCCCTTATCTCTCATTATTTGTGCACCTTCAAGGACGCTCCTGTCTCCTTCAAGTGTAGGGACTTCCCTTACCTTTATCTCCCTAACCCGCAATGTAAGGAATCTGTCCAGGGAGGTTGTTTCCTGCACGGGTCTTTTTACCAGCTTCAGGGTGTGGGAAAGCTTTCTCGCCATGTCTCTCGCAAAAAAGAGTTCGAACTCTTCGTACTTCTTTATAAGTTTGAGGAATATCTCCTTGGGCAGGAGGTAGAGTATAGAGTCCTGAGCGGGCACCGCGGTTACGGTAGGTGGCTCGTCGCTCAAGAGCGATGGATATCCAAAGACGTCTCCTTCGTGGAGGAAGTCCACTTCCGTTCCGCCCACCTTAAGCAAGACCGCTCCCTTACGAACTATGTAGAGATAGTCTAAAGGTCTGGAACCTTCCTTGAATATTACTTCACCCTCGGGATAGTACCTGACTATTATGCTAAAAGAGAGTGCCCCCAGAGAGGACTCCGGGAGCACGGAAAAAGGGTAGTGGTCCTTTAGAAAGCTCTCTACATCATGTATCATACCTCGTGAATTTTCTTAGGATACCTGAGCTCCTCAACAAGCTTCTGTATTCTCTCGGAAGGGGGAGGTGTAAGCATGGTAACCACTACGGTGACTATGAGGTTGGCTATCAAACCGAACAGACCCGATGCAGTGTGCTGTATTCCGAAGAACGAGATACCCTGATACTTGTTCAGGTATATGTAGGCTATGGTGACGAGTAGTCCAACAACCAGACCCGCTATCGCACCTTGCCTGTTGAGTCTCTTCCAGAAAACACCCAGGACCAGTGCGGGGAAGAAGGAAGCGGTAGCGAGAGAGAACGCCCATGCAACTATTTGGACGATGAAGGCTATCTTCTGAGCTGCGATGAATCCTCCTATCACACCAGCGACCGCAACCGCCACTTTACCCAGCATGACGACCTTCTTCTCAGGAGCGTTCGGATTAATCATCTTTGCGTAGAGATCGTTGGATATCGCAGCGGCGATAACGAGGAGCAGTCCGTCCGCAGTGGAGAGGGCTGCGGCAAGACCTCCCGCCATAACGAAGAATCCCACAATCGCTGCGAGCCCTGCAATTTCCGGGGTTGCGAGA
>CAYSNS010000110.1:0-5160 GCA_964432395.1 uncultured Aquifex sp.
CTACAGTTGACGTCTATACATGCGGAGACCCTACAAAGGCTTATCGGGCTATGGACTATATAATTAACACCCTTGAACCTAAAAGGGTCGATAAGCAGATTCACGACAGGGGAATCATAGGCGAACGCAGGCGGTCCGAGGAGCTACGAAGTATACTTGCAAACAGCCTGACTTAGGATTCTTTTGGACGCCTTTTGTTTCCTAAGAACTCAATAAAGTCAAAGGGAAATGGGAATATTACCGTCTTTGTATTTTGCAAGCCTATGGTGTGGAGTGTTTCCAAATACCTGAGCTGTATCGCTATAGGTTCGGAAGAGAGTATCCTCGCAGCCTCAAGGAGCTTCTGAGCAGCCTGATACTCCGCTTCCGCGGATATTATCTTGGCTCTTCTTTCCCTTTCCGCTTCCGCCTGACGGGCTATGGCCTTTCTCAGGTCATCGGGCAGGTCTATCTTCTTGAGTTCAACCGCAACGACTTTCACACCCCATGGGTCTGTCTGACGGTCTATTATCTCCTGAAGTTTTATGTTTATTTTTTCCCTCTTTGATAGGAGTTCATCAAGCTCCGCCTCACCGCACACGCTTCTGAGCGTTGTTTGGGCAATCTGGGAAGTCGCATAAAGGTAGTCTTCAACCTCAACTATAGCTTTTACGGGGTCAACTACCCTGAAGTATACTACCGCATCCACCTGAACCGAGACGTTATCCTTGGTAATTATGTCCTGAGTGGGAACATCCAGCGTTACGGTTCTAAGAGATACCCTAACTATTCTATCTATTAGAGGTATTATCAGGATTATTCCTGGACCCTTTGAGCCTATAACCCTACCTAGACGGAATACCACCGCCCTTTCGTATTCAGGAATTATCTTTATCGCGGAAACAAGGAATATTATGCCCAGTATTATGAGAACAACCAAAGGAGAGAAAACCATCCCCAGTCCTCCTATATACTTGAATATGTTACCTCCCGTAAGAAAGGCGAGAAAAACCGCAACGAATATCAGAAAGGGAAGCGCTTCCAAGAGCCCTCTCATGCTCCACCTCACGTGTGGTATTCCGCATTGATACGTATATACTCATAACCTAAGTCGGAAGAGTAGTAAGTCCAGCTGTTCTTTCCTTCCCGAAGGTCTATAGTTATCTCTACCTCTTCCGATTCCTCAAGATACTTTTTTGCAAACCTCTCCGCTTTTGGATGAGGCTTGCCATCGTAAAGCAGGTGTTTCCCTATGTATATCCTTAGATTGAAAGGGTCTATGGGAAACTCGGTGCTACCCACTGCGGAGGCTATCCTGCCCCAGTTGGGGTCCCTCCCGTATACCGCAGTTTTCACAAGCAGGGAGTTTGCCACCGCCTTCGCTATGGCCTGAGCCTTCATCCGCAGGGTAGCTCCCTTTACCGTTACCTTTATAACCCTTGTAGCCCCCTCGCCGTCTTGAACTATCTTCTTTGCAAGCGCTTCCGAAACTTTAAAAATCTGCGTCTCTACATCCTTCACGTCACTCTGCACGGTCCCAAGACTTACGAGAAGGAAGGCATCGTTGGTGCTCTCGCATCCATCGACGGTTATTGAGTTAAAAGTTTTCTCATTGACGCTCTTGTGAATGTCTCTGAGCTCTTCAAAACCGAGGTCCGCAGTTGTAAAAACAAAGGAAAGCATCGTCGCCATAGAAGGGGCTATCATTCCCGCACCTTTGGCAAAGCCGAAGGTCTCCAGCCTTCCCTCTTTTATATGTTCAAACTTGGGGAAACTGTCTGTCGTGGATATTACCTCCGAAGCCTGTTTAAGGTCAAGCTCTCTCATGGATAAACAGGCATCGTCTAAGGCATTTAGCACATCCTCTATGGGCAGGGGTCTGCCTATTATTCCTGTAGAGAATACGAGAACTTCGTCCTTTCTGACCTTGAGATTCTGAGCCACCCTTTCCGCCATCATCTTTGCGTGCTCTATGCCTTCAACTCCCGTCCCGCAGTTGGCGTTCCCGCTGTTTATTACAAAAGCGCTTACCCTTTCGGTCCTCTTGGCAACCTGTTCCGAGTATATAACCGACCCAGCTTTGAAGTAGTTGTCGGTAAAAAGAACAGAAGCTGTGCAAGGATAAGGTAGAAGGACAACTAATATGTCAGGCCTGCCCGATTCCTTGAGGCCCGCTTTACCTACACCCGCAAGTATATCTTTCATTCTTCTCTTTTTTGCTCCTGCACCTTAATAACTATAAACTCAACCCTACGGTTGGTAAGTCTCCCTATACTGTCTTCGTTGCTCGCTATGAATCTCTCCTTCCCAAAGCCCACTATTTCTATCTTATCCTCGGGAACACCCTTGCTTATCAGGTAGTCTCTGACAGCTTTCGCCCTCTTCATAGCCAACTTCTCGTTATACTCCTTTGGCCCTATGATATCCGTATATCCTTCTATCCTGACCTTAAGAAAATCGTTCTCTTTAAGGGCTTTTGCCACTTCGTTGAGGATGGGTATATACTCCCTCTTTATGTTGTATTTATCGAAGTCAAAGTGTATGCGTGCGGTTATCTTGAGGGGTTCCTCCACAGGCACCTGTTCCTGCGGTTGTTTTTCTTCAGGCTCCTCCCGAGGAGGGGGAGTCAAGCTCACTACCTTCTTTACACCCGTATAGCACTCAAGTTCGTTCTCCATGGCTACCTTAAGCTTACCGAGTGCAACCCTTGTCTGCGTGTTTGCCTCGTTGTAGAATCTCAGAACAAGAGCGGAGTTAGGGTTTTTCTTCCCAAGCTCGTATAAAAGCGCGTCATAGAAGGCCTCCGCCCTGCTGACCTCCCGCGGAGCACAGTTCCTGCCCTTGTTTTCCTGTAGGAACCTTAACTTCTCGTAGAGCGCTGTTAGGCTTTCCTCGCCTATATACCTTGCGGTGCTTTTGAGCCTGACTTTCTCTATATCTTCGTCGTCCTCAGGAAAGTACTCATCCACCGTATACACGCTTTCAAAGGCAACCTCTTTAACGTTCCTGAGCTTCTCATATTCAGCCTTTTCACCGCTTAGGGAAGCGCTTATAGCTTTAGAAGCATAATTCATAGTTTTTATAGAGAATATCTTTGAGCCTATATCGTCAGCCTCAGAAGCCAGTATAGAAGCTATCTCTTTATAGTTCTTCGCTTTCGCATACAGATAGGGCGCTTTTTCCTTAGCTCCCGCCCTGTAAGCCTTTATCACCGCTCTCTGCGCCTCATCTATGCCTTGGGTAACCCTGAAGGAGAAGGATAGTCCCATAAAGAATAACAGCAAAACTACTGTAACACGTATTTTCATCCTTACTTCCCTCCCGATACGATTATACTATATACGGACACAGGTATAGGTTTTTACAAGCATTTACAAACAGGTGTTGTATTAAATTCAGCTTACCCTTTTTGAGGAGCTACTATGAGAAATTTCTAAGGGGACGGAACGTCCCCTACTGGCCTTCCTCCGCTAACACCTGATAACTTCCTTGGCATACTCGGACACCTCTATAACCTCACACTTCTCTACGAGCTTCTTAGCTTTCCTTGAAGACTTGTAGAGCTTTCTAAGGTCGGGTTTGTAGACGTCAAAGAAGTCTTCAAAGAACTCCTTTCCTAGAGTCCCTACCGCATAGAGGATGCCGTTCTCATAAGAAAGGACTATAGCGGTGAGGGGAAACTGAGCGGGTCCGTCTATAACCGCTCCGCCCTTTGCAGGGTCAAACACGGAAAGGTGAGCACAGCACTGTATTACACCGCCTCTCTTTACTACACCGGAGGGTGTGTCCGCAGGATAGTAGTTTATAAACGAGTAGTCGGGTGTCGGGTAGCTGAGCTGGTGCGGGCATATAGCGGAGTAAGCTACTATGCTTTTCTCGGGACCAGCTCCACCGGGCCATTTGTAAGTGCTTCCATCGGACAGTTTTACCTCAACAGGGGGAATCTCCTTGCCGAGATTGGCCAGTATGCAAGGAGTCGCTCTGTGTGGATAGAAGAATATATACTGCTTGGAGGAGTCTAGACTATCAGGCTTTATGGGTTCCCCGCTCTTGTCCACAAGAGGAGCCTTATTGTAGGCTTTAAAACTTCCCTCCTGAGCTTTTAAAAGGTCAGAAAAAAAAGAAGGGGAAGCGAGGGAAGCGGCGGCAACGGCAGTGCAAGTTTTTAAGAAATCCCTTCTGTCCATGTCCACCCTCGCTTAATTAGCTAAACATATCCCTGTAAAGAGCCTTAGCCCACTCAAAGGTGGACCTGGCAAGCTGTCTGGAGCGGTCGTTCACTACGTTTACCTTCTTCTTGACCGGGGCCTTCTTCTTCTTGTCTATGTCGTAGAGAACGTTTATCACTATAGCCTCTTGGGGTTCTCCGTTTACCATGGAGTAACAGGTATTTGTAGGAGCCTGAACCGCTTCGAGAGGGTCTTTACCCTTCAGGAGTGCCACCAGCGCTTTGACTACCATTTTCTGGGTGTGGTTGTGTGCCATGTCCCCGCTCTTGGGGAAGCCTTTCACGGACGAGGCATCTCCCGCAACGAATACCCTCGGGTCAAGCTTGGACTGAAGCGTTAGAGGGTTCACATCACACCAGCCGGTTTTCGGGTTAACAAGGCCCGCTTTCCAGGCGAGCTCACCCGCCTTGTGGGGAGGGTTTATGTTCGCATCATCAAACTTAAAGTCCCCCGCGGTGGTCTTGATGACCTTGTTAACAGGGTCAACCTCTTTAATCTTTGCGTTGGGAACGTATTCAACTATGTCCAGGTAGAGCTGTTCGTAGGCTTGTCTAAAGCCAGGACCCTTGGGCTTTATCTTGTCCTTGGGGTCAAGAACTATGAGCCTGCCCTTGACTCCGTTACGCTTGAAGACATGGGCTATCATCGCTGCCCTCTCGTAGGGTGCGGGAGGACATCTGTGGGGAGGTGGCGGGACCGTCAGGATAAATGTTCCCTCTTCAAAGTTTTCTACTTTCCTTTTGAGAGCCAAGTGCTCCGAACCGGGTATAAAAGCGGAAGGGAAGTGAGTGGAACATATCTGGGTCATCTTCTTATCACCTTTGAACCAGGCATCGTAGTTGTAGCTTATGCCCGGAGCGAGTATAAGATAGTCGTATTCCACGTAGCCTTCGGTAGTGTAAACCCTTCTACCGTTCCTGTCTATATCGGTTACGGTAGCGTTCACAAAGGT
>CAYSNS010000111.1:0-5039 GCA_964432395.1 uncultured Aquifex sp.
TCTCGCCTATAGGAAAGGAAAGAACGTCCGTGGGTTTATCCTTACCTCTGTAGGTCCGATTGAGTTCCCTTATGTGCTCGTCGTCTGTTATCAACAAGCTCAGCTCCGCACCATCTATATTCAGGCACTTAAGTATCCTGTGGGCTGTCCTCTCTATCCAAACCTTCCTCGGACCTTTCCTCTTTAGTTTTATCTGAACTTCGTTCATGAGCCTCGTATGCTTCTATTATCCTTGCCACTATGGGATGTCGGACAACGTCCTCCTGGGAAAACCACACGAAGTCTATACCCGGCACACCTTCCAGCACCATAAGCGCTTCAACCAGGCCCGAATGTTCCTTCTTGGGCAGGTCTATCTGTGTTATATCACCCGTAATTACCACCTTGGACCCGAATCCTATGCGGGTGAGGAACATCTTCATCTGTTCCCTGGTAGCGTTCTGAGCTTCGTCAAGTATTATGAAGGAGTCGTTCAGTGTCCTGCCACGCATAAAGGCCAGAGGAGCTATCTCTATTATGCTCCTTTCAAGCATATACATGGCCTTGTCGTAATCTACCATGTCGTATAGGGCATCGTATAGGGGTCTCAGGTAGGGGTCTACCTTTTCCGCTATGGTGCCGGGTAAGAAACCGAGCTTTTCACCCGCCTCTACCGCAGGCCTAGTAAGGACTATCTTGTTCACCTTTTGCTCTTTGAGGTGAGCTAAAGCCATAGCCATAGCCAGATAGGTTTTGCCTGTTCCTGCAGGTCCAACTCCGAAGACCACATCGTTGTCTTTGATTGCCTCTACATACTTCCTCTGGGTTGCGCTCTTAGGGACTATAGCCTTTCTCCTGTGGGTGATGAGGATTATCTCCTCTTCTTCCTGTGGTAAGTTTTCATGTCCCTGGGTCTTTTCCAGGAAGTCTTTGGCATACTCTCTTACTTCCCGTGCGGTGAGTGACTCTCTGCTTAGCCTCGATAGGGTTGCCTTCAGAAAGGAGATAAACTTCCTTACCTTCTCGTCCTCTCCTTTTACTATCAGCTCCGTGCCCCTGGGAACTATCCTCACGTCAAAGAGCTTTGAGAAATACTTGACGTTTTCGTCCCCTCTTCCAACGACCGCATAGAATCTTTCGTCGTATCCGCCGAGGTCTACCCTTTCCTCTAAAGCTGTTTTGCTCATCTCCCTTGACTTTTTCTCAATTGAGAATAAATATAGTTTCCGAATTTAGAAAAACAACTTTGAAGGAGGTGAAGCCGGCATGGCGTATATGCTAAGAACTGCGGTGCTCCTCGGACTTCTTACAGGAATACTGCTCTTTATCGGGCACCTCATAGGCGGACAGACAGGTGTAGTTATAGCCTTTCTCATAGCTGCGGTGATGAACTTCGTCTCTTACTGGTTTTCTGACAAGATAGTGCTGTCTATGTACGGTGCAAAGGAGATTTCCTACGAAGAAGCTCCGTGGCTACACAGGATGGTAGAAGACCTTGCCCGAAGGGCGGAGATTCCCAAACCGAAGATATATCTTGTTCCCATGGAACAGCCCAATGCCTTTGCGACTGGAAGAAGCCCCGGGCACGCGGTAGTTGCGGTAACGAGGGGAATCCTTGAGATTCTCGATGAAGAAGAGCTAAGAGGAGTGCTTGCCCACGAGCTGGCTCACATAAAGAACAGGGACGTCCTCGTCGCATCCATAGCGGCTACCATAGCAGGTGCCATATCCATGATTGTCAACTGGCTTCAGTTCGCTCTGATTTTCGGCTGGGGCAGGGACGAAGAAAACAGCAATCCTCTGTCTCTGGTAGGCAGTCTCCTCCTCATAATAGTCACTCCCATAATTGCAGCTATAATCCAGATGGCCA
This sequence comes from uncultured Aquifex sp., assembly GCA_964432395.1. Lineage (GTDB taxonomy): Bacteria > Aquificota > Aquificia > Aquificales > Aquificaceae > Hydrogenivirga. Next base: position 1,850 of record CAYSNS010000111.1, read on the forward strand.
TATCCCGTTCAAGGGAGTATCTGGCGGACGAGACGGGAGCTTACATATGCGGATGCCCTCTTGCTCTTGCGAAGGCTCTTGAGAAGATACACAACTACGTAACACAGGTCCCTCCCCAGAGGGTGAACGAAGGAACCGCACACCTCTTTATAGAGAATCCTCTCAAGGGTGAAGGATTGATGGAGCTGTTCTCAACCCACCCTTCTACCGAGAAACGCATAGCAAGGCTTGTAGAGATAGCCCGCAAGATGGGGCAGGCGGCCTAAGATAGGACCAGATAAACCTCTATGCTTATCCTTTGCCAGGGGTTGGGGGTTTCCCTCAGCCCGCTTATCTTACCCTTAAGCAGGTTTCCTCTGTCCATGAGCTGAGCTATTACGGTGTTGTCCCTTCTCGGAACGTAACCGAGCTTCCTACCCTTCCATAGGACCTCAACCGCCTTTGGGTCGTAGGGGTTGTCCGGTTCTCTCCTCAGCTCCAGTGGGTCTCCTTCCCTTAGCATGCTCCACACCTTTTCACCCTCGTAATACCTGAAACCTGCAACCACACTCTCCAAAAGCAGAATTTTCCTCTCGTCCCGCACTGAACCTGTCAGAACGGATGCAGGCAGAATAAGACCCGCTTTTAGCACTTCCCTTCTGTTCATAGCTCTTTTAATATAAAGCTGGGTGGTAAAATAGAAAACCTGAAGAAATGCTCAAGCTGATAGTTGTCAGACACGCGGAAAGTCAGTGGAACCCCATAGGGAGGTATCAAGGTCTTTTGGACCCCGAACTCTCAGAAAGGGGTATAAAGCAGGCAGAGGCTCTTGCACAGGAGCTGAAAGGTAACGGTATAACAAGAATCTATACTTCGCCTCTGAAGAGGACTTACCAGACAGCGAAGATTCTTTCTGACAAGCTGGAAGTTCCCATACATAGAGAGGACAGGGTCATAGAGATAGACCACGGAAAGTGGTCCGGAATGCTCGTAGAAGACGTAAGGAACAAGTATCCTGAGGAGTTTGAGATATGGCTAAAGGAGCCCCACAAGATAAGGTTTGAGGGAGGCGAGAGCCTGGAAGACGTGTTTAAGAGGGTTGGAGATTTTCTACGGTATCTTAAAGAGGAGCACAGGGAAGAAACCGTAGTGGTCGTATCCCATACCGTTCCTATAAGATGCATGTACTGTGCCCTTCTTGACGTTGAGCTTTCCAAATTCTGGAGCTTCGGCTGTGATAACGCTTCCTATTCGGTGGTTATAATGGAAGAGGAAAGAAACGTAATCCAAAAGCTGAACATAACCTGCCATTTGGGGGATTTGTATGTGGAAGCTCATCAGGCTCTTTAGCTTTCTTCTCCTGAGCGTGTATCTTTCTTCAGGAAGTCCTATAACCGAGAAAATAAGTCTTCAGGTAAAGGTAGTCGGTAAGATAAAGGAAGATAAACCTAAGTTGATACCTCCCGATAAATTAAACCTCTATGACGAGCTTCCTTACCTTGACCTGTCCTACAGAATTTTGGAACCGCCCAAGACTCTGGAAACTCCACAGATAGTGGTCCCGAAGGAAGGAAGTGCCTGCGGAGAACCCAAGGACCGCAGTCATTACAGAGCGGGGATAAAGCTTTTTCTTGAGAGGAAATTGAAAGAGGCGGAGCATAAGTTCTTGGATGTCCTTTTCGTTCAGAACTCAGCCTTCATACCCCAGTCTCAGTATTTCCTCGGACTGATATACTCTAAGACTCGTAGGGAAAAGGAAGCCCTTGAGCTTTTAAGGTCGTCCTGCGAAGCTCCACACCCTTACTCTGGTCCCGCATGTGAGGCTTTATATGCCCTTATATTTCGTGTTGAAGGAAAACCCTACCCAGCAGAACATCCAACCCTGTGGAGAGCGGTTTACAGGATAGGAATAGGTGAAGAGGTAAAAGCTCTTTCGTGCACCGATACGGTCTTTAAAAACTACTGCTCCTATGTAACGGACTTTATTGAAGGGAGGATAAACGAAACCTACAGGGAAAGCACCGCTTTGAGGAGAGCTATCCTCCTTATAAGGGAGGGTAGATACGGTGAAGCAAAGGAGCTTCTTAAACCTCTGAGCAAGCCTTTAAGTGAGTATAGGAACGTGGCTCTTTACTACTTGGGTGTGATAGCCCTGCTTGAGGGCAGGAAAAAAGAAGCTTACAGAGTCGCTTCCCTGCTTGAGCTGTCCGATATGGAACTTGCGAAGAACCTGCACATACTTCTCTCAGGCCAGGACGTGGTCCTTTCAAGGATAGCTTTCAGCGTAACACGCTCCGAAGAAGCACTGAAGAATTCCGGCGTTCTGTATTACAACAGAGGAGACTACCCTATGGCTTACATACAGTTTACCAAAGCGGAGAAACCAATGCTTGCTATGTATTCCGCAATAAAGATGGGGGACTACAAAAGAGCCTACAACTCTCTGAAAAAGGTAAAAGAAAAGGACGAAAACTACTATCTATGGCTCTTGGAAATCCTCTACTGGCTGGATAGGAAGGAAGAGATGGAGAAGGTTCTTAACGAGATAAAGGATAAATATCCCGATATATACGAAGAGTATGCGGGATGGCTGGCGTTCAAGAAAGAGGACTGGGCACGGGCTTACAGGCATTTTAAGGACCCCTATCATAAAGCTCTGGCCCTTTACAACTCTGGTGACTACCGGAGAGTTCTTGAACTTCTCAAAGACGAAGAGGGTCTAAAAGAGAGGATTCTTAAGGCTAAGTCCGCTATATCTCTGGGCGACGGAGAGCTCGCAAGAAAGTTCCTCAGAGAAGAAAGCCCGGAGGAGATTTACCTCCTTGGTATGAGCTACTTCATAGAAGGCAATTACTCCAAAGCTTTGGAGCTGTTTAGAAAGATTGAAGACAGTCCTTTGAGAAGCAAGGCCTTGCTTCGCACCGCGGATTCTTACTACAATCTGGGCCAGTATGAGCAGGCGAGGGAGCTTTACAAAACGCTCCTGAAGGAGTTTCCCGACTCTCCGGAAGCTACCGAGGCTACCCTTGCCCTTGCCCAGATAGAGCTACAGAATCCCTCCGAGGATCTCCAGGAACTCTTAGAGGAATTTATGAGAAGGTTTCCAAACTCTCCACTTATACCGGACCTGAAGTATCAGCTTGCATCCATCTACGCTAAGGAAGGTAAAAAGGAAGAAGCCATAAGCCTTTTGGAAGAGCTTAAAGAGACC
>CAYSNS010000112.1:0-5018 GCA_964432395.1 uncultured Aquifex sp.
GAATATAGCGACCGCGAGTATATCCACTAAGTCTCTTAGGGTGAAAAGCTCCTTGAGTATTTCAAACACCATCGTAGGTCCTCACAGCGTCCAGTAGAGCCAGGAACTCCCGAGTCTCCTTCACATCGTGCGCTCTGACTATGTGGGCACCTTGCAAACCGCAGGTGCTACCGCTCCCAAGCTACCAAACAATCTTTCATCAGGCCTTGTCTTTTTGTTGAGAAAGGCTTCCAAAATCAGTCCTATAAAGGACTTGCGCGATACGCCGATAAGCAGAGGCTTCCCAAAGATTTTAAACTCCTCAAATCTCCTGAGTATCTCTACGTTGTGCTCGGGCAGTTTCCCGAAACCTATACCGGGGTCAAGTATTATGCTCTCCTCACTTCTGTAGCTCCATCTTAGGAGTTCGTTTATCCTTTCACGGAACCAGTCCGCTATTTCACCAACCACATCGTCGTAAGTTATCGTCTCTCTTTTCCAGGTCTCGGGTGTCCCTTTTATATGGGTCATGATGTATGGACATTCATAGAGCGACAACAGCTCAAACATGTTTTTATCAAAGGTTCCTCCGCTTATATCGTTTATTATGTCCGCGCCTTCTTCAAGACAGGCTCTTGCCACCCCGGACTTGTAGGTATCTATGGAAATCCATGTGTCGGGGAGTTCCTTCCTTATTAATTTCAAAGCGGGCAAGACCCTACTGAGCTCTTCCTCCTCACTTACCCTCTTGGAGCCAGGACGGGTAGACTCTCCGCCTATATCTATTATGTCCGCACCTTCTTCTACCATGCGGACTGCATGTCTGAGAGCTTCTTCTGGCTTCAAATATTTTCCTCCGTCTGAGAAGGAGTCAGGAGTTACGTTCAGAACGCCCATGATGGCGGTTTTGAGTCCCAAGGGCAGAACTTTCCGATTGTAGACGAGCTTGAAGCTCTTCTTACGGTAATTTATCAAGTTCTCCAGCAGGTTCCTTGCAAGGTATCTGGTTTCGGAGTAATTGGTCAGTTCGGAGCAAAAATCTCTAAGGGAGGCCTCGCTACCGCAAATGCAGTATCGGTCATCCTTTGAGAATACAGATACACAGGCTCTGCGGGCGGAGAGGTATATGGCTCGGGGGTCACCTCTGTAGGTGAGGTAAACGCAGTGAAAGACACCTTCAAAGGCTCGCTGGTGGGCTTCCTTGAAGAATATTCCTACCCGCTCCTTGAGGAATTTGTAGAATAGCTCTTTATCACGGAACTGTTTTATTAGCATGTAAATATTTTAAGGTCAGGTATTGAAGAGGCTTTCCCCAAAGCACCTTACGTAGAGTTTACCCCCCATCCTACCTATGGGTTTGTAGGTTGAGTAATCTATCCTGCCCCTCTCATCCAGCAGGCTATCCCACACTCTTATGAGGAGTGCCTCACCCAATATAAGGTGCATGTCATAGACCCTAATGTGCTTAAAGAGCTTGCATTCAAAGGATACCTTTGACTCCTTTATCCTGGGAGGTTTCACAAGCTTGCTCCTTTCGGGAGTGAGCCCTGCTTCTTCAAACTCGTTCACTTGGGGAGGAAAATCTTCGGAAGTTATTAGCATCTTCTCAAAGAGTTCTTCCGAGACGAGGTTAACAACGAACTCGCCGGTGTCAAGAATGTTTTTTACGGTATCTTTGGGAGAGTGGTTCTCTCTGTCGCTTATGGAAACCATAAAGACGGGTGGTTCATCGTTTACCGCATTAAAGAAGCTAAAGGGTGCTATGTTAGGCACGCCCTCTTTGCTCAATGTAGAAACCCAGCCTATGGGTCTGGGCACAACAAGACCCAGGACCAGGCGAAAGAGCGTATCCCCATCCGTTTCCTTTACCAGAAACTCCATCTCAAAAGCTCATTAGATAGAACAGAGGGCTGTAGGAGTTCAGAATCTTAAGCTCCTCAATCTCTCCTCCCAGGACCCTCTGTAGTAGGCTCCTCTCCTCGGGAACAAAGAACTCCCTTGCTTCGGGAACGTTTGCAAGCTCCTTAGCTTTCTGCAGGGCATCCTCCAGACCACCGATTTCATCAACAAGTCCCAGCTCCTTTGCCTTCTCTCCGGTAAATACCCTGCCGTCCGCAACCTCTCTGAGCTTTTCCTCGCTTATCTTCTCTTTACGATATTTGAGGATGGCTCTCAGAAACTGTTCGTAAGCCTGAGTTATGGTGTCCTTTAGATACTCTTTCTCTTCCGCTGTAAGCTCCCTAAAGGGATTGAGAGTGTCTTTGAACCTACCTGTCTTTATGGCGGTCGCCTTTATGCCTATCTTGTCCATAAGCTCCTTGTAGGCTACGTGTTGTATTATTACGCCTATACTTCCGGTTATGGTCCCGGGGTTGGCGAATATGTAGTTTGCGGGAGCGGAAACATAATAACCTCCGGACGCGGCGACGTTTCCCATAGATATGACCACGGGCTTACCCGCTTCCCTGAATCTTTCTATAGCTCTGTAAATTTCCTGCGACGCTCCTACAGAACCACCCGGACTGTCTACCCTTATGACCAGCGCTTTTACACTCTTGTCCTTCCTGAGCCTTTCTATCTTACGAACCGTCGGGAGGGGATTAACTATAACGCCCTTTATCTTTATTACAGCAACCCTTTCTCCTACCGGAACACGAGCAAGGAAAGCTGACATCATGACAAAGGCAATTATAAGCAAAAGGAGCGCAAGTATCACCCACTTTTTCATCGGAGATTATTTTAAATCCTCTTCAATATTTATCTTCTCGTCAATTACATAAGGTCTCTCTCCGCGCGATTCGTAATAGGTTCTAACTATAAGCTCCGCTATTATGCCCGTAGATACAAGTTGAACACCAGCAAGTATGAGCAGGACACCCAGTATAAGCATGGGTCTGTTACCTATGTCCTCTCCGAGGAACAGCTTCAGAAAGGTAAGGTATAGCTCTATCATCACGCCCAAGAAGAGAAGCAGAAAGCCAATTCCTCCAAATACGTATAGGGGTTTGGTTATGTATTCGTTGAGAAACTTCACAAGGAATATGTCAAGTATTACCCTTATGGTCCTGTCTATTCCGTATTTGGAGCTTCCGTAGAGTCTGGGGTGGTGCCTTACCGGAATTTCGGTTACCTTCGCTCCGAACCTCTTCGCCAGTGCGGGCAGGAACCTGTGCATGTCTCCGTAGAGCCTGTATCTCTTCGCTATCTCTGACCTGTAGGCTTTGAGAGTGCATCCGTAATCGTGCAGATGGACACCGGTCACCTTTGAGATTATCCAGTTGGCTATCCTTGACGGGAGCTTTCTGGAAAGAAAGGGGTCCTTCCTGTCCTTTCTCCACCCGCTGACTATATCGTAACCTTCGTTGATTTTCTCCAGTAGCTTAGGTATATCTTCCGGGTCGTTCTGAAGGTCCGCATCCATGGTAATTATTACGTCTCCACGCGCGTGCTCAAAGCCTGCGTATATGGCGGATGTCTGTCCGTAGTTCCTCCTGAACCTTATTACCTTGACCTTGTTGTCCTTCTTTGCTATATCCTTGAGTATATCGGGAGTCTTGTCTTGGCTACCGTCGTCAACGAATAATATTTCGTAGCTCTCTCCAATGTTATCTAAGACATTCTTGAGCTTTTCATAAAGGATAGGTATGTTTTCCTCCTCGTTGTAAGCAGGAATGACCACCGATATCATAGCTCTCTGATCCTTGAAACTATCCGCTGATAATCTAAATGCCTAATTATATCTGTGTGTTCTAACAACTCTTCATTAACATTGCATACAACTCTATCTATCAGAGGTAGGACTATTTGGATACCATTTATACGCGCCGTTTTAAGCGCTGGAACCATATCGCTATCATAGGAAAAGATTATAATCCTATCTACAAGCTTGTTATAAGACAAATGCGCTATATCCAGTCCTATCAACATATCAACCTGTTTTTGCTCAAGAAGAATCCCATCTTTTACAAGCCTGATAGCAACCCTGCCAAGTCTGATAGCAACAAAATCCTCCCTCATTATTTTTCTAACAAATTGAGAAGAGTTGTTATGAATTTCGGGATAGCTTTTATGCAGTTGTCTTATTTCTTCATCGTCTCTATTAACAAGGAGTTCACGGTTTTTGAGCCTGATTTTTTCTGGAGGGACAGCTGTATATACCTGCTTTGCATCTCTGTTGTAATCTATATAATTATCAAAGCCTGCAAACTTAAGTTTTTCTTTATTGAACACTACATTTCTAACATTGTCCCAATCTACAAGTATAGCAACCTTATATATACATCTGGAATTGAGGGGTCCGCTGGAATTCATGGACCCCTCCTTAGTGAGGGATGAAACCCATAGTTATAAATTATACCTAATTTCAATTTTTGCAAAGGTATCATATATACCTTCCCTCGCCTCTCATTCTTACCAGAATGAGACCTTCTTTCTCTTCCACTTTTTCTACCTTGTAGTCAAGGAAGTTTATCCTTTCAAGGTCTCCTGGGCCTACATCCATTTCAACTATGTATCTGAGTGTGTAAGCCCTGTGGGGAAGTGTATTTATAACCCTTTTATCCTGTCTGTAGTATAGAAATCTCACTACACGGGCGCTGTCGGGGAAAGTTAAGGCCTTTCTGTCCTCGGAAGAGGTAAAGTCAAAAACAGCCTGTTCACCGAGGAGTTCCACCAGCAGACCTGACAGATGCCTCTTCCAGAAGCTGTGCAAAGCTTCTTCTTGATAGCGGTCTTTCCAGCTTACGGAGTAGGTGGGTATGGGGTCCTGAACGCTCAGCAGTCCGAACAGGGGCGAGGGCACGAGGGAGCTATCCTGAAGTTTCTGCTGGACCCTCCTCGGAAGTGCCCAGAAGCTCAGCTCTTCCCAGAACCTGCCCTTAAATCGTCTGAACGTAGGTGCCAGGGGATACGTATCTACTTTGAAGTACTCAATTAATGCGGTCCTTAGAGGATTCAGTTTAGAGAAACGATGATGTTCCCAAACCTCAGGGAGGTCCTTTCGGACAATATCCATCTTGGACTGATGGTTGCTATGGGGG
>CAYSNS010000113.1:0-5002 GCA_964432395.1 uncultured Aquifex sp.
GACCTAAAGGGTCAAAAGAGCTCGGGACCAGGACTGAGATAAAGAACGTAAACTCCTTCAGGTTCGTTCAGAAGGCACTTGAGTATGAGATAGAACGCCAGATAAAGGTCGTATCCGAAGGCGGTAAGGTTCAGCAAGAAACCAGGACCTTTGACCCCTCCACGGGCAAGACCTATACCATGAGAACCAAAGAAGAAGCGGAGGACTACAGATACTTTCCCGACCCTGACCTCCTTCCCTTAAGGATAGAAAGGGAGTGGATAGAAGAAATAAGAATTTCCATGCCCGAGCTACCCGACCAGAGGCTCAAAAGGTTACTCTCTCAGTATTCCATAAGCGAATACGAAGCTAAGATATTCGTCCAGCATAAGGAACTGGGAGACTTCTTTGAGAAAGCGATAAGCTCCTACGCTGAGCCCAAGCTCATAGCAAACTGGCTTCTTAACGACCTTTTAGGTCTTCTTAACGAGAAGCAAATACCTATTGAGGACTCTCCTGTTCCCCCCGAGAACCTTGCGGAGCTTGTAAAACTTGTAAAGGAAAACGTCATATCTACCAAGATAGGCAAAGAAGTTATAAGGGAAATGGTGGAAACCTCAAAGAGCGCTTCTCAGATAGTTGAAGAGAAGGGTCTCAGACAGATAACGGACGAAGACAGCATACGCAAGATAGTTCAAGAGGTTCTCAGCAGATTCCCTCAGGAGGTAGAGAGATACAAGGGAGGAGAGCAAAAGCTTCTGGGCTTCTTTGTGGGACAAGTTATGAAAGAGACGCGGGGCAAGGCAAACCCCAAGCTGGTAAACGAAATGGTCCGCAAACTGCTCAGCGGGTAAACTGGGAGAGCTTTATATCGGTTATGAAGGCGTAGTCGCCGGTTTCTATATCATCCGCAAAGAGCTGAAAAAACAGCTTTCCTCTATACCTTCGCATCGCAACCGTATCCACCGTAACTGTCCCCATTCTTTTTCCATCTATGAACAGGGATAAACTCTGCCCACGTTTCACAATCCCTACCTTATGAACCTCCCCATTTGCACTGATCTTAGGGAGCTCCTTGTCTGCCAGGTAAACTTCATTTCTGAGGTTGTATTTAAAACTTACAATGGAATTCATCTTTCCTACCCAGAAAGCGATGTGTTCCGCATACGACCCCTTACCACCCTTTATATAGGCGGTGAATTCAAGAGCCCAATCCTTCTGGGGTTCGAAACCGGGAATTGTCTTTTCAAGAATGGTCACTCCCTTTATGGTAGCTACCCACTTTTTTCCTTGAAACTTTACACACTCCGCGGTTCCTTGAACAACCCTCATGCTCCTGGGAACTATTTTGCATCCTGAGAAGTTCTCACTCCAGAGAACCTTATCCCCGTGTTTGAATGCGGTGCCAGGGCGTCTCAGGCCTCCAGTGGCATCCTGGGAATCTCCACGAACCGGCGTTTCAGGAGACACCGTAGGAGCGGGAGCAGGCTGAGCCACAGGGGTTACAGGAGCTGTTTGCTCCAGCTGAGAAGCGTAGGGTTTGAGCTCCCTGACTATGAGTTTTACCGCATGGTATATGAGGTCCCTGGTCGCTTCTTCCATGGGAGTGTTTTTAAAAGCTTCAAACCATCCCCCCGCAATAGTGGTCCCAAATATCCCTCCTCCGCCTATGCCGAACTTCCATCTTTCAGACTTTCCCTCAACCGCTTCCGCCAGGAGAACCTGAGCATCCTTTATCCTTACGATTCTGAGGTCGAGGCCTATATGAGCTTTGTTCTTACTCCCTTCTACCCCAACGCCACCCAAGAAAGGTAGAGGAATTACAACACCTCCTCCACCCATGCCCGAGGCGTTCATCTCAAGGGCAGTCACTGCACCGGTAAGCAAGAAGTCCGCTCCCCGAAGTGTCTGCTGGGGCTGGACACCGCTCAGGGCGAGCTCTTCCTTTATCTCTTCCAGGACCTCCCTCTCTAAGACCTTGAAACAGCCTGTTTTTACAAGAGCGGTTACCAACATATCTGAGAGTCCCTCACCCAGAACACGCGGGGATACAGCCACCGTATAGCTGGGGCCGAATACGAGCCTATCTCCCACACACGCGGCAGCCTTACACTTGAAGCCTCTCGCAACGATAGTTCCTATGGGTCTGTCACACTTGGGAAGGTCGGGCTCTCTTGCTTTCATATCTTTTGCATACTCACCCTGCTCTTTCTTTGTAGCTGTAGTTTGAGCGGTAGGACCACAGCTCAGGATGAAGGATATAGTGAGCATAAACAGGGCCAGTGAAAATAGTATGCTCCTTTTCCTCATATCTAAACCCCTCCTCGCTACAGTAATTAACTTAATTATAATAATCTCTTAAGTATGAGGGTAGCTATAGGCTCCGACCACGCGGGATTGGAACTTAAGGAAAGAATCAAAGAGTTTTTGCTGGCGAAAGGATACGAGGTTATAGACTTCGGGACAGACTCCCAGCAATCGACCCACTATCCGCTGTTTGCAAAGGATGTTGCCCTCGCGGTCCAGGAAGGCAGAGCGGACAGGGGAATCCTTGTATGCGGAACGGGCATAGGAATGTCTATAACCGCCAACAAGTTCCGGGGTGTCAGAGCAGCTCTGTGCTGTAACGAGTATATGGCAAGGATGAGCAGACTCCATAACGATGCCAACGTCCTCTGCCTGGGGGATAGGGTGCTGGGTGAGGAGCTCGCCTTAGCTATAGTAGATGTGTGGATGAACACACCTTTTGAGGGGGGAAGACACTTACAGCGAGTAGAGCTTATAAAAGAAATTGAAGAAATACAGCTTTGAATATGGAGAGGCTCTCGAGATTTTACCCTGAGCCGGTTATCTTGACAGCAGTAATATTTCTCATCCTTATCGGATTTTTGAATATTCTGAGCATAAAGTTAGTGCCCTTTATACTCTCGGATATAAAGCTTGAGCACTTTCGTAAACCCGCTATATTTCTGCTTTCCTCTGTGGTAGGACTGTTCATAATGTCCGCTGTATCCCACATACTTAACTATAAGAAGCTGAACGATAAGAAGACTATCTATACCCTTGTCGGGCTATCACTTTTCCTGCTGTTTGCGGTCCTCGTTAAGAAGGCTCTTTTAGGTAAAGAGGTTGACCGCTGGCTTGTCGGGACAAGTGTTCAACCCTCGGAGCTTTCCAAGCTCGTAATAGTTCTTTTCCTTGCACACTACGTATCTCAGAAGGGTGTTATAAACAAATGGAGCTTCTTCGGATGGGTAGTATTTCTGGTAGTCCTGCACGGGCTTTTCCTCTTCCTCCAACCCGATAAGGGTATGGCTATATTCCTGTTTGCGGTCACGGTAATTATACTATGGCTGGGTTGTATGTCTCCCAAGATTTACGTGCCCATCTTACTAATACTCGCTTCCCTGGGAGCTCTCATGCTCAGTTTCGGCGGTGAGTACGTTCAGAGAAGGTTTATAGCATGGAAAAATCCCATGGAGGATTCCTTCGGCTCGGGCTATCAAGTTATACAGTCCCTTTTGTCCTTTATAAATGGCGGATTCTTGGGACAAGGATACGGCAAAGGGGTTCAGAAACTCGGTGCTCTCACCCAGGCGGATACTGACTATGCCCTTGCTACCATAGGAGAGGAGCTCGGACTTCCGGGCGTGGCTTTTATATTTGTTCTACTGGGAGTTCTTCTCTGGAGGCTGGTAAAGGTGGCTGACAGTGCAACGGATGTGTTCGGGAAGCTCCTGGTAGGTGGCATAGCGGTTAACATATTTCTCTCCGCAATAATAAACGTCCTAATGGTGGTTAACCTCATACCACCCAAAGGCATGCCTCTACCCTTTATAAGCTACGGCACGAGTAACCTGCTCGTGAACTTTGTATCCCTGGGCATAGTAGGTGCAGTTTATAAAAGACAGCTACACTACAGGATGCTCTGATACAATCCTAAACTATGGAGATTGTGGACCTAAGACACAGAGCTTGGAGGCTTGATAGTAGATTACGCTACTTAGCCCAGAGAGGTGACATCCTCACCGAAGAATATGAAGATGCGGTAAAGGACATAATAAAGCAGGTTAAAGAACGGGGAGATGAGGCTTTAATAGAGCTAACCCTAAAGTTCGATAACGTAAACCTGTCGCCCGAACAGATTGAGGTTCCCTATGAAGAGCTTGAGAAAGCCTACGATGAGATAGAGGACAGTGTCAGGGAAGCTCTGGAAATAGCGGAGGAAAGGATAAGGGATTTCCACGAGAAACAGTTGGAAAGCTCCTTCTTTAAGGAAGAAAGGGGTATAGTTTTAGGACAGAAGGTTACACCGCTTGAGAGAGTTGGTGTTTACGTTCCCGGAGGGAAGGCCTCTTACCCTTCAACTGTCCTCATGAACACGGTTCCCGCGATTGTAGCAGGTGTGGAAGAAGTCGTAATGGTATCTCCCAATCCTAACAAATACACCCTCGCGTCCGCTTACATAGCAGGTGTGAGCAGGGTTTTTCGCGTGGGGGGTGCTCAGGCGGTCACAGCTTTGGCTTACGGGACGGAAACTATACCGAAGGTAGACAAGATAGTTGGTCCAGGGAATATATACGTAGCTCTTGCTAAAAAACTTCTCTTCGGTGTTGTTGATATAGATATGATAGCGGGCCCTTCGGAAGTGCTGGTGATAGCAGATGAAGAGGCTGACCCGCTGTGGGTCTCTGCAGACCTTCTTTCTCAGGCGGAGCACGACGAGCTTGCCGCATCCATACTTATTACTCCCTCCGAGGAGCTTGCATATGCTGTGAAGGAAAAGCTATATGACCTTTTACACTCATCCCAGAGAAAAGAGATAGCTCAGAGGTCCATTGATAGGTTCGGAACCGCCTTCATAGTTGAAGACCTTGAACATGCCTGCGAGATTGCCAACTTCATAGCTCCCGAGCACTTAGAGGTTATAACGCAGGACCCGTGGGCACTACTACCCTCTATCAAGCATGCGGGTGCTATATTTCTCGGCAAATACACCACCGAGCCACTGGGAGACTATGTT
>CAYSNS010000114.1:0-4997 GCA_964432395.1 uncultured Aquifex sp.
AACAAAGGCAGAGGACATCATAGGAAGGTTCATAAACAGGATCAGAGGCGGGACAGATGTAAGGGGAGAAGCTGCGGGAAGATACATACATGATTTTCTAAAAAGCGAAGCGTATCAAAAGGCGGAAGAGTTTGTCAGGCATGGGGAATTCTCACAGGCTATGAAAGATGTAGTCTCATATATGAATAAGAAGCTGGCAGATGATACATGGGCACGTGAGCACGGGTTCAGCGAAGAGGAAAGTGTGCAACTGAGAAACGATCTTTCCAAGGCTGTTGAGTGGGCGAAGCAGATCAGCAGTATGGAATCCTATAGAGACCAGCTGAAACAGCAGGCACAGTTCTTGTCCTCGATTAAAGAAGACCTGACTCATATGTTTACCCGCTGGTACGCGGACAGAATGGGTATAGACAATCCGGCAGAAGCAGGGAAAATACTTAACTCTATTTACTATAACGATCCTAAACTCTTCAATAGTCTTGCGAATGAGTTCTTAAATGAGATAGCTAGGGGCGGCGATGACATAGCAAATTTCCTGGAAGCTAAGAAAAGGGAAGCCAGCAAAGGTGCAGCAGACTTAGATGCAGAGGTTAAAACTGTCACATCTAACAGTAAGAACATAGTAGAAACAGCGTATAAGAATATGCATGATAATCTGAAAGTAAAGGCTGATGAAACTGTAAATGATGTTAATTCGGCTTTAAAGAATGCTTCTGAGGTAAAAACCAGAGTAGTGGATCAACAAGGCAATATAAAAAAGGCTATAGGCGCAGGTGCAGGGCACATAGCTAAAAATGGTGAGTCCATACAACCACCCTCGCACGTATATCAGAATATTAAAGAGGCAAGAGAAAACCCCTTGAATATGCTCAAGCACATGTGGAATGAGGGTCCCGGATTCAGGGTTATGATGGGAGCTAGTACGGCTCCTTATGCTATCAGGCTTCTGGAGGGTTTGGGAGGCAGGATAAGCTTCCCGGGCGGAGGCGGCGGGAATGTACCATACGGTAGGTGGAACTGGATAGGCGGCCTTTTAGAGGGTGCGGGAACGATTATGAGGATGCCCGTGACGTCTGCAGGCGGGGCTGCCGGAGCCTTAGCTCTTGCCCCGCTTGTGGCTCTGGGTTCTTACACGGCGACCAGGGCGGTTATGGAGAACGTCCATATAGGCGGGAAAAGCCTTGACGACCTGTTCTATGAAAATGTAACCGAACCTGCATTGAACTGGCTGGGCAGAACTACGGGCTGGTGGAAGCCCGTTGAGTAAAAATGGAAAGGAGGTGGCAAAATGAAGGGAGTATTGAGCGTTCTCATCACCACCCTGCTTGTATTACCGTCTTTTGCCGGACAGAAAGAAGACGCCGGGGAGCAGGAATACAAGAAGGCCGAGAAGAAGATACTGGAAGATCCGGATTACTTTATTAGAAAGAGTGGAACGATCTATGTAGATAAGAAGATAGCCAAACACCTTGCTTACTATTGTTTTGATATGACTGGCCTTGATAGAGTTCTTAAGGCTTATGATGATATGGTTAAGATTAATTACTACTCTTCTAAGGCAGGAATGAGGATACGCTACGTTGGCAGAAACGGAAATTTTCTTATATTCAAGTGCCGCCATCCAGAATACTTTAGAGAGAACGCTGATAAGTCTCTCTGGGGATGGCTTTACTTTGTCATTCCCGCGGATAAGGTTATGTTTTTGCTGGAGCAGGTGCTGCTTATATATAAATATGGAGAGTGAGATGTTTACGGGTGTCAGGTTTGTTCAGCTGCAGGAAGGTGTCTTGATGGAGCTTGTGTCCGACTCTCCTGCTGAGGACGCCGAGAAGTTCACGGAATTCATCAGGAAGTTCGAAACGGATACCGGTGCTCAGGTTCCGATTGTGAAAAATGGAGATGGAGACGCTGTGGTGGTTGTTGGCGAGGATCTCGTAGTTCCTCTGCACAGAGAGGTCGTGAAAACACTCTACAGGAAACCTGTGTTTGTGATAGCTATAGGAGACGATACTGTGTGAGAAGAGGTGGCCAGATACCGGCTTGTCCCGGAGGTAATATTGAAGGAGCTGCTCTGATGGAGACTACGAAGATCAGGTACATAGGATTTGTCTTTCTTCACGACGGTGTGCTCCTTCTGTTTGACGAAGTTCCCGCCGAGCTTCCTCATGCAAGCGTAGTCTACGAAGCCCATCCCGGGAACCTGAGAAGTATAAGAATCGGTCCTCTTGAAGCTACGGTCACAGCCGACGTGTTCAAGCACCTTCTCGCAAACCCCAGGATATATGTGGGAGTGGTCGGCGGAGGTGAAGATCTGCTTGTGGGTAGCGTAGCTTTCGTGATAGAGAACCTTGATAAAGATGCCATATTTGAGGTGCTGTGAACATGAGTTCATATACAGGGGAAGTTACTTCTGCCGGTTGCACGTCCGGTTCTTCGCAATATGTTTATAGAAAACGGGAGGACGGCGATGGAGCTTCTCTACGGCATAATAGGGTTTTTCGTAGTGGTAGGATTGCTTAACCTGTTTCTCGATGCCAGGAAGGAGCTTAATAAGAAGGTATTCTATGCTAAAGGCAAGCCCTATCTGAGGCTTGACGAGGCGCTCAGTAAAGACGTGGTAGAGAGGATGAGAGGTGTTCTAAGAGAGGGTCCTTTCGTGGATGCAGAAGACGAGTACTTGCTCGGTGCGTCCCTTACGCACAGAGGGAAGAAAGTAGGAAAGTTAATGTTCTTTCCCGAGGCGCTTGCTCTGCTCCACCCGGTAAAGTTCATGGCAGAATTTGCCGGGATGGAAGAGAACAGGGTTGGCGTAATAAAAGCAGATAAAAAGCTTGTTATAAGCGGGGGCGAATACGCTCTTGTGTTTGAAGAGGTTCCCAGGATAATAGAAGCAGGTGATTCCGGGGATTATATGGCGGGAGTGTCGTCCGGCTATCTGCTGGCTTCCGACCCGTGTCCTACAAGGCTTTAGTAAGCGCTGTCCTAATGGTGTCGGATGCTCTTGCAGAATGCTTGGTCGTGGCGGCCGAAAGATACTCCATTCATCCCTATTTGATTCAGGCCATAGCCTGGGTAGAGAGCAGGGGCAACCCCTGGGCTCTGAACATAAAAACAACGCGCAAACTCAACCTGAAAGGAATTCGTGTGCAGGTTGAGAGGAAGGGTAAGTATTTTATTTACTCCATATATCCCTCTTCAAGAGAGGAGGCTATGAAGGTCCTATCCTTAGCAAAGGATGCTCTTTCTATTGACTATGGACTCATGCAGATAAACAGCTTCTGGCTGAGAAAGTTCAATATCGGACCGGTAGAAGCCCTTGACCCGTGCACAAACATAATGCTGGGGACATATATTATTTCCTACTGCTGGAGCAAAACAGGTATGGACTGGAGAGCCATAGAGTGCTATCATAGTTCAGAAAGAATTAGAGGTCCCGGCAGCTATGCTGCTAAAGTGTGTGAAACTCTTTACGGGAGGGAAGCATGTCAATTCTGAACGAAAAGGACATGAACTTTGAACTGCTCCTGAGAGCCGAAAAGGGGTACTATGCCATCATATCCATTGCCCAGGCACTTTTTGACCTGTGCTGGTATGTGAAGTTAAAAGGGTCATTACCCTGGGCGGGTAGCCACGTATTACACCCTGCTCTTGAAAGCAAGATTTACAAAATGGCAGAGGTAATAAACGGCTTTTCCAAGCCTTCCGGTGTTGCCGAAAGCATAGACTTCCTGAACGCATTTATTGAAGGCAGGGAGGTACGATGCAGGAACAGAAGCACCGTGGAGGACTTCTTACAGGAAATAATAGGAAACAACGGGAGTGGGAAATAGTTGAACACATAAAAGCGGGCGTGCCTTATCGGGAAATAAGCCGAAGGTTCGGCGTGTCAGAAAGAACGGTTGCCAATATTAAAAAAAGGCACGGTGTCAGGTGCAATCTCCGGTACAGGTGCTCCAAAAGTGACATGAGAGTTGCCATGAGCCTTCTGAAAATAGGTTTATCCGACGTTTACATAGCAAATCTTCTGGGGGTAAGAGCGTCATGTCTGTTCAGATACTGAGCTATATTGCCCTCTCGGGAGCACTCGTGGGCTACGTGTTACTGAGCAGGGACGTTATCCGAAAAGCCAGGCAGAGAGCTTCGGAAAGCGATAACCCCAAGAGGGTCTTCTACACAAATCTTTTCGTGTATCTGTTTTTTATTGTCATATTTCCTTTTCTGGGAATGGTTTCCTTCCTGTTTGACGCTCTCATGGGAAGCTTCATAGTTGGGGGTATGATAGCGGGGTCCAACCTTTATCTCTTTTACAAGCTTCTCAGGTTTGCCTTAAACAAGGTCGGAAAGGTTAAAAACCCTTACGAAATAGAGCCTGAAAAACCGGAAGTTGTCGTATTCAAGGAACCTGAAGTTTCAATCAGCGTTAGACTGCTCAACAGACACATGGAAGTTATAGCACCTACGGGAAAGGGTAAAACCTCGGGAGTAGCCGCTCCGATAATAGGGCAGATGCTTCGCAAGGGAGCGGGTGTTATGTACGTTGACCCTAAGGGGGAGAATGACTCTATTCTTGCTCTTATAGAAGAGCTCAGGGAGCTGGGAAGATTCCCCGAGGATTTCTGGTACTTTGACCCTGTCAAACCGAGATTTTCAATGTCCTATAATCCGCTTTACTCGGGCATAAGGTACAGAAACCCCCATCACCTTGCGGTGATGATAATAGCTACGATGCCGAGGGTGGGAGGAACAGCAACCTGCTACGAGAAGGTGCAGCAGGAGTTCACAAGAGCAATGACGAGGCTTCTTTCTCTGATCCCTGCTACAGGCAAGATGGCAAACTTTATAGATCTCTATTCCATCATAGCTTACCTGCCTAAGTCCATAGAGTACCTGATACAGAAGTACGAGTCCTCCCTCAAAGGAGAGGAGAAAGACGAGCTCGCACACCTTTGGATAAGCACCATACACAACGAAGCTAAGAGGAACAAGGACTTCCGATC
>CAYSNS010000115.1:0-4976 GCA_964432395.1 uncultured Aquifex sp.
GTGTGTAGTTATTGGATACTATCCTGAAGGGCACTCCTCTCTCTTTGAGGTGCTCTATAAAGTCCGGGGCGTAGTCAAAGGGATTGAACTCCTTGTCCTTGGTTAGGACTCCATCCATGTCTATCAGGAGCGTGAACATACATATTATTTTAGTTGACTAACAGAGCCTATCCCCACATACTTTTAATCATGTTCAAGGAAACGACCATACTGATAATACTGAGCAGGGTTGTAGAGTTCCTGGGCATAATTACCACCATATTCCTCATGTTCAAAGGTTACAAGCTCAAATACGTGTTCATAGTCGGGGGTGTGGTTGTCCTCAGTCTGATAGTCAGCGTAAGTGGACTGCTCGTGAGAGAATACTTTGAGTATATCGCCCTTACGGACCTTCTTATAACAGCCTCGGTGTTGGGTGCTGTAGTTCTCTATGTTAGCAAGAATCCCGAGAAAGCTAAGGACTTTACACCTCCAGAAAAGTGCAGGTGTCCTGTGTGTGATGTGTTCATAATCAAAGAGGATGAACTTTGCACTATGAAGGTAGATAACTACACTTACTTTTTTGATTCCTGTGACCACCTTATTAAGCTTATGCAGGAAGTGGACTTCTTCTTAGAGAAGAAAGAATTTCCCCGTGGGGATGTAAGCGATATATACGTAAAAGCGAGAGATACAGGTAGGTGGAAGAAAATAGAGAACGTAAAGATAGTAGAGGAAGAGGGAGTTTACAGAGCCTACGAAAACCCTCCACGGGAAGCAAAGGAGATACCACTAAAGGAACTTCTGGAGCGCTTCAAAGACAAGCTCAGGCGGGGGTAAAGACAGGCATTCAAAAGTTCTAGTCCTGCACCCTTTGGGATTGGGAGAGCAAGGCGAGCAGACGGCAGGGTTATCAAGAAATCCTCCAGAGATAGGATAAAACCCGTAACGCGAAGAGGTGGCGGTATATATGGTAAAAGCGGGAACACCGAGGGCATTAGCTATGTGCACCGGTGAGGAATCGTTGGACACAACCAATTTCGAGCCCTTTATTAAAGCCATAAGTTCCCTGATAGATGTCCTGCCCACTAAGTCTTTGACCTTAATCTCCGGCAGAAGGCTTTGCATTTTCGAGGCGTCGCTTTTGAGACCTGTAACCACCACCTCCAGCCCCGAGTCCACGAGCTTAGTTATGAGTTTAGCCCAGTTATTGAGCTTCCACTCCTTGAGGGGAAAGTTAGAAAAGGGATTAACCACAACATACTCTTTTTCTTTAAGTCCGAAATTGTTCAAACAAACGTGAACTTCTTCTTCGGACAGTGGCAGGTAAGTATTTCTCACAAACTCTTGCACCCCCAGAGGTTCCAAAAGCTTAAGATTTCTATCAACTTCGTCAAGCTCCCATCTGTGGGGAACTAAGTCCGTAAAGGCCCATTTAAACTCCGAGCTGTCAAAACCTATCCTCCGGGGAATTCTTGAAAAGAACACTATCAAAGCACTCCTCAGAGAGCGGTGAGGAACAACTGCTATATCAAAGCTTTTTATTCTTTCCTTAATTCTAAAGCTCTCCAGAAATCCTTTAGAAAAGGGTATAAGCTCTATATCCCATCCTTTGAAAAGCTCTCGTATAAACGGCCTACCTACGAAGGCCAGCTTAGCTTTGGGGAAGTTAGCACGCAAGGTAAGAATAAGGGGGGTTGATAGCACAACGTCCCCCAGGAAGGCGGTCTGCCAGAGGAGAACCTTCAACTCACTTGTAGGGATACCTTATCGCATGGGGTGTTATGTCCGCAATCATCCACTTGTCACCGTCTTTTATCAGGACGAAATCGAAGAGCTTGCCAATCTCGTTTTTGTCCTCAATCCTAACCCTTATAATAGCGGTATTTTCGCTTATGAGCTCTCCATCTTTTATCTTAACTTCCTCTATATTAGCTCCCATAGTGCTGAGCAAACAAGCGAGCATTTCTGAAGGCCTTAGCTCAGTGAACTGAACGGGCAGTTTTATATCCTTTGTGAGGTTATCCCTGAATGAGGGATGCATGTACTTGATGGCCTCAAGACCTTCACCCTCCTGTATCTCTTCCATGAACTCCTCTACGGTGTCCTTTGCACTATCGTAAGGCTCTCCACAGGACTTTATACCCAGTATTAAAGCTATCGCTACCGAAGCTATCGCTATTTTCCTCATGCTAAAATTATACACCATGTTTGTAGGAATACTCAAAGAAAATTATCCTGGAGAAAAAAGAGTTGCACTGACACCTCCCGAGGTTAAAAAGCTCAAAAACATGGGCATAGAGCTCCTTGTTGAGAAAGGAGCAGGAGAAAATGCGGGATACTATGACGGTATTTATGAAGAAGTGGGAGCACAGATAGGTAGTAGGGAGGAAATTTTCTCGCAGGCGGAGCTTATCCTCTGTGTCAGGGGTATGCTTGCGGACGAAAACAACTTTTTAAAGGAGATACACCTATACCGTGAAAAGACGTTAATAGGCTTCCTTGAACCTTTTAGTATAAGTAAAATTATTGAAAAAGTTAGGGAAATCCGTTTAACAGCTTTTTCCATGGAGCTTATACCCAGAACAACCCGTGCTCAGAGCATGGATGCCCTTTCTTCCATGGCCACCGTTGCAGGTTACAAAGCGGTTCTTATAGCTGCAAACATGCTTCCTAAGATGTTTCCCATGCTCATGACCGCAGCGGGCACGGTCCTGCCTGCAAAGGTGTTCGTAGTGGGTGCGGGAGTGGCAGGACTACAGGCTATAGCTACCGCAAAGAGGCTGGGTGCTGTAGTTCAGGCTTACGATATAAGACCGGCGGTAAAGGAGCAAGTTCAAAGCCTGGGAGCCAAGTTCGTTGAACTGGGGCTGGAGAGTGAGCAAGCACAGGACAAGGGAGGCTACGCTAAGGCCATGGACGAAGAGTTCTACAGAAAGCAAAGGGAGATGATGACGGAGGTCGTATCCGAAAGTGACGTGGTAATAACCACCGCTATGGTTCCTGGCAAGAGAGCACCCATACTTATAACCCGGGAAATGGTGAGAGCTATGAAACCGGGCTCGGTTATAGTTGACCTTGCTGCAGAAAGAGGGGGTAACTGTGAGCTTTCATCACCGGGAAAGACCGTGGATGTAGAAGGTGTAAAGATAGTAGCTCCGATAAACCTGCCTTCCGAACTTCCCAGGGACGCAAGCCAGATGTATTCCAGAAACATCTACAACTTCCTCAATCTAATACTGAAGGAGGGCAAGGTCTCCATAGATACGGAAGACGAAATAGTTAGGGAAACTCTCCTGTTGAAGAACGGAGAGCTGGTAAACGAGAGGATTAAGGAGCTTACAGGAGGAAGCTAATGGAAGAGTTCGTTCTATACCTGACAATATTCGTCCTATCCATGTTTGTAGGATTTGAGGTTATAACCAAGGTCCCTCCGACGCTCCATACACCCCTAATGTCGGGTTCTAACGCTATATCGGGTATAACCATAGTGGGTGCTCTTATATCCGCAGGCTCGGGACATTCAACTTTAACAACCATACTGGGTTTCATAGCTCTTGTGTTTGCCACAATAAACGTGGTAGGGGGCTTCCTGGTAACTCACAGGATGCTTGAGATGTTCAGGAGGAAGGACTGAAGATGGAAAAGGTCTTGGTAAACCTGGCATACCTCCTCTCCGCATCCCTGTTTATCTTTGGTCTAAAGGGGCTTTCTCATCCTCGGACCGCGGTCAGGGGAAACCTCCTGGGTGCCCTGGGAATGCTTATAGCTGTTCTGGTTACCCTTATAGACCAGAGGATAGTTGACTTTACGGGGATAATTATCGGAATCGTTCTGGGTTCAGCCATAGGTGCTCTCCTCGCTCTAAGGGTTGAGATGACAGCTATGCCACAGCTCGTGGCAGTGTTCAATGGTCTGGGAGGCGGGGCTTCCGCGTTAGTTGCAGGTTCTGCCCTCTACGAGACTTCCTCTCCGGACTACATGCTCACTACAGCTTCCGTAGTGTCGGGCATAGTGGGTGCGGTAACGTTCTCAGGTAGTGTCATAGCCTTTGGGAAACTTCAGGGTCTGATAAAGGAAAGACCTGTGCGCTACAAGGGTGAACAGCTCCTGAAGGCGGTAGTTGCACTGGGTGCCTTGATTCTCGGTTTCCTTCTTGTTACGAATCCGAAGAGTACCTTCTTGTTCTGGGTAATTATAGTCGTTTCCTCAGTGCTGGGTGTTCTTCTGACCATAGCCATAGGCGGAGCGGATATGCCCGTGGTTATAGCACTCCTGAACTCCTACTCGGGCCTCGCTGCATCCGCAACGGGATTCGTCCTTGAGAACAATGCTTTGATAATATCGGGCTCACTGGTAGGCGCTTCGGGAATAATCCTCACGAACCTGATGTGCAAGGCTATGAATCGCTCCTTGCTTAACGTTCTATTCGGCAGGTTTGGCGAGGTTACCGCAGGCGATGAAGAGGACATATATGCGGGCAAGGTAAAGGCAACCACTCCGGAGGAAGTAGCCCTTCTCCTGGAAGGAGCCAGAAGGGTTGTTATAGTTCCCGGTTACGGTATGGCGGTTGCCCAGGCTCAGTATGTGGTCAGGGACCTTTATAACCTTTTAGAATCAAAGGGTGTTGAGGTAGAGTTCGCCATACATCCCGTTGCGGGGAGAATGCCGGGACATATGAACGTTCTCCTGGCGGAGGTGGACATACCCTACGACAAGATGAAGGAGCTTGAAGAAATTAACCCGACCTTTGAACAGACCGATGTGGTCATAGTCATAGGAGCAAACGACGTGGTTAACCCGCTTGCTCAGACGGACCCCAAAAGCCCCATAGCGGGTATGCCCGTGCTTGAGGTGTGGAAAGCAAGGACGGTGGTGGTCATAAAGAGAAGCTTAAGCCCCGGCTTTGCAGGCATTCCAAACCCGCTGTTTGCCATGGACAATACCCTTATGCTCTTTGCGGATGCCAAGAAGGCTGTTCAGGAGATAGTGAGCGC
>CAYSNS010000116.1:0-4962 GCA_964432395.1 uncultured Aquifex sp.
ATAACCAACGTCTGCAAGTGCAGACCTCCGGGCAACAGAAAGCCTACCCCTGCGGAGATAAGCGCCTGCTTTCCTTACCTGAAGAGAGAGCTGGAAATAATAAAGCCGAAGGTTATATGCTGTCTTGGAGCAACTGCAGGTGAGGGCATCTTGGGAAGGAAGTTCTCCATAACAAAGGTAAGAGGGCAGACCTTTCCTTACCCTTACGACCCGAATGTAAAGGTGCTCTTAACCTACCATCCCGCTTACATACTCAGGAACCCCAAGGCGGAAACCGACTTTGTAAGGGACCTGGAGACGCTCAAAGAGCTTATGTGCTCGTAAGCTGAGAGGTTATAATCCTCCTAATCAAGGCCTGGCTTCCGAGTCTTTTTCTGAGGGTGTTCTCCAGATGTTTTACCGGGGTCAGGTTGTGAGGTGCTCTCGTATCCGAAAACTCTACAGAAGCGAACATGGGCATTATATAGGCTGTTTTGTCCGCTATGGCCTTAACTTTGTCCAGGTTAAGCTCCGCCCATACCTCGAGCCTTGCAACACCGCTGATGCCCTCCGCATCGCTTATTTTCACATACCAGGTAAACTTATCAAAACTCTTTATACCGCTACCTTCCATGGTGGGCTGGGAGTGAAGCCTGACTATGGGCGTTCTTTGGCCTACCTTCAGCTCTCTCAGTATGGAGGTCTTATCGGAGGGTATGTATAATCGCCTGTGTTTCTTTACATACCCTACAAAGGGGAGTTGTTTGAGCTTTGCACCGTAATGCACTGTCCCATCCGTTATTACCAGGTCGGGCTTACATTCACCGTAGGCCTCTTCCGCAACCTTAGACTCCAGGTCCGACATAAGTTTGTTTATGTAGGGAGACATCTCCCCTTCTACTCCTTTCAGCTCAAACTCTAAGCTACCATTAGCGAAGGGAAGGGTCAAGGTCTCATGTTCAAACTCCAAGTTACCTTCAAAAACTAAATACCTCCTAACTTTTATGCTCTTAAAGGAGTCCTGGGCTACGTTTACGGAGTTATGTTTCATAAACAGCGCTCCCGCTCCCACGGATACAAAGGCTCCCCGTGAGAGAAGGCCTTCATCATCTTCTATGTAGACCAGGTGCTCGGTTCTTCTTACACCGTCCACAAACAGGACCTTTATACCATCACATGGGGAGCCATCTATGGGCTTCCAGTCTGATGTTTCAACATCACTGTCTCCTATATCGGGAGATTCTTCAAGAAGCTCATCTTCAACGTCCGTATGCCTCCATGTATCAAAGGAAAACCTATACTTTCCCAGCAGTGGCATTCTCTACCTCCTGATAAGCCTTCCAGAGCAGTTCCTTAAGCTCCTCTATGCCTTCTCCCGTCAGGGAAGAAACAGCATGAAACCTGTAACCTTTGCCCTCAAAGAACTCTCTGAGTCTCTTCAGTCTTTCCCTATCGCTCAGAGCGTCTATCTTGCTCCCGACGATGAGTCTGGGTTTTTTTGCAAGCTCCTCCGAGTATAGCTCAAGCTCTCTGTTCAAGGTCTCAAAAGCTTCCTCCGGCTCTGGCTGAGCATCTTCGGAGACATCAATGAGATGGAGAAGGAGCTTTGTCCTCTCTATGTGCCTGAGAAATTCGTGCCCAAGACCAGCCCCCCTGTGAGCGTCCTCTACGAGACCGGGTATGTCTGCCAGAACGAGCCTGCGTTCATGGTCAAGCTCCATAACGCCGAGGTTGGGACTCAGGGTAGTGAAGGGGTAGTCCCCTACCTTGGGTCTTGCCTTGGTGAGCCTTGATAGAAGGGTTGACTTTCCTGCGTTGGGCAGTCCCACTATTCCCACGTCCGCTATAAGCTTAAGCTCAAGAACTATCCACCTCTCTTCTCCCTCCTCTCCCTGCTCTGCATACCTGGGCGCCTGATTGGTAGGGGTCGCAAAATGGGCGTTGCCCCTTCCACCTTTTCCGCCTCTTGCCACAATGCATCTCTGTCCCTCTTCGGTCAAGTCGCATAGAATTTCTCCACTTTGAGCGTCCTTTACCACCGTTCCCACAGGCACGTAAACAATAAGGTCTTCTCCGTCCTTACCCTTCTGGTTTTTGCCCTTGCCATGTTCTCCGCTCTGGGCTTTGAAGTGCTTTTTATACTTGAAATCAAGAAGAGTATGTTTACTCTGTGTTGCTACCAGAACCACATCACCGCCCTTGCCTCCGTCCCCTCCTGCGGGACCGCCCTTTGGTCTGAACTTCTCCCGCAAGAAGGCTACTATGCCGTTGCCCCCTCTACCGCCCTTGACGTATATCTTTACCCTGTCTATGAACTTCTCCTTCATGGGTTTTAATATATCCCGAAATCCTCCATCGCTTTCCTCCTCTCCTCCTGAGTGCTTATAACAAAGGGTCCACACCTAACCACTCCGAGGAGCACTCTATCTGTGTTTCCTCGGTAAGCCAGTGAGCGGACATAACGAGAACGAGTTCGGGAGACAAGCCTTTCAGTTTTTTACCCACTCTCCTAAGTCTTTCTGCCCACTCTCCACCCTCTAAGGGCAGTCGTGGTGAGCCGTGGGAGACAAAGAGAGAGGGTAGCATCAGGGAGACACTTCCACCCGCCCTTCGTCGTCGTAAATGTATAGCTTTCCCTCTTCCTCGTCCTTGGTTCTTTTGTGAGAACCATCGCAGAAAGGCTGGTTCTTGGAGAGTCCGCACCTGCATATCCAGAAGGTCTGGTCTCCCACCTCGAGCTTCTGAGGTCCCTTCTCTGTGCATTTGACCAGTCTTGCCATCTTACTACCTCCTTTGATTAATAAGGAAGCGCATAGGTTTGTAGCTGTCAAGAACTTGAGCGCATTAAAATCCTGTGGGTTGCTCGCTAAACTTACCGCTAAACTGCTTCATTCTGTATATATAGAATCTCTTTACTCTCTCCCCTCTCCAGGTTATGTCCACCTCTCCGAGAAGCTCATAGAAGGCAAAGTCCTGTGCTATCCGTTCGTTTATACCCCATTGGGTAACGAAAATGGCATCCTTACCTTTATACCTGTTCAAGCCCCTGTTCCAGAAATAGTATTGGGTCATGCGACCTGTATGATACACAAAAGTTCTGGGATTTCCCTCTGTATAGAACGCAAGCTCTGCGGAAATCTGGTATCGGTCTGAAAATATAAACTGGTTCTCCCTGTAAAACTTGCTTACTTCCCTGCCCAGCTTCTCCCACCCTACCATGATTTTTACAGGGTCTTTGTTGGGAGGGAGCAGGTTCCTTAACTTTATAAAGTCAAAAATGGGTGTAAAGTGCAATAGCACAAATAGAAACAGGCAAAACCCTGCAACTGAAGCGGTGAGAAAAGGTGAGCGTCTCCAGGCCCTGTAGAAGAAAACCGACGCCAGCAGTATGCCGGTAAAGTATCCGAAGCCTGCCCAGTTTGCGTAAACGGTTTTTCTCAAGGATAGGAGGGCGAAAAATAAGAAAACAGGCAGGGAATACACCGTGAGTAACAAGAGCCTCTTATCTCTCTCCTGTATGGACCTATACCATCCGTAGGCCATGAAGAAGAAAGGAAACAGGGACAGTAGCAGGAGCTGTCCGCCCACGTATTCAAGAAAAGAACTGAAGTTAGGAAAGGAAGCTTGTTTACTCGCCAGACCGGATACATGCTTGAAAGATACAAAATCCATCTGGTAGTTCCACACAAGAACAGGCAAAGAGAGAACAAAGGCGGGGATTAAAGAAATATACGGTTTCGTATCTTTCAAAAGCTCTTTTCGGACGAGGAACATGTAAAGGAGCGTTAAGGGGAGAAGAAAAACAGCGGGATACTTGCTCAGGAAAGAAAGCCCTGCCAGAATACCTACCACAAGCCACAGGAATATCCTGTTAGTCTCAACGGCGAAGTATATGCTCATTACCGTAAGACCCCAGAAGAACACTAAGGGTGCATCCGTAGTCATAAGTAGGAAGTTTATGGAAGTTCCCACAAGTATGTGGGGAAGCGTAGAAGCTACAAGTGCCACCTCATCCCCGAAGAGCTTTTTCATGAAGAAGAAAACACCCAGCGACAGGACAAAGCCCATGACAACGGGAGTTATACGAACTCCTAACTCCGTATTTCCCAGCAGGTGCGTGGAAAGGAAATTCAGATAAGCTACCATGGGAGGTTTTGAGTAATAACTCAGGTCAAGGTGCCTTGACCAATCCCAGTATTGAGCTTCTTCGGGTGACAGGTCAACGGGATAATAGATTATGTAGGCTATGCGAAAGAGCAGAAATAGAAGGTTAACTCCCAGAACTATGCCAAAGATATTCATACTTTCCGTTCTTTGCCCTCAAGAATCCTGCGGATATTATCTTTGTGTTTGTAAATTATAAGAGCGGATATAACTGCGGACATAAGGAATATATGGAAGGGAAGACCTGCAAGAACTATAAACACAGGCGCTGTTAGTGAAGCCCCTATCGAGGCAAGGGAAACGTATCTCTTTAGATACAGGAGAACCACCCACACAGTCAGGGACAGCAACGCAACCTTAAAAGAAATCGCTACAAGGACACCGAAGGCGGTTGCCACACCCTTACCACCCTTAAAACCATCAAATATAGAGAACATATGACCCAGAACGGAGGCAACACCCACGACCGCAACAACTTTGCTCTCCAAACCGTATAGGGACACTGCCAGGACTGTGGGTAAGAACCCTTTAACAGCGTCCAGAAGGAAGACTAACACACCGAACTTTTTTCCAAGAGCACGGCTGACATTTGTAGCTCCAACGTTTCCGCTTCCAGTCTTTCTGAGGTCAACACCCTTTAAGTCAGCGATAATCTTCCCGAACAGAACCGAACCCAGAAAGTAGGCAAACAGAACCAGAACCAGCTTGCCCATACTAAAGATTTTAAAAGGAATAAAACCCTCGCTATCAGGGATAACCTTCAACCTAAGCTTTTAAGTCCTTGAAAATCAAGGGCCCGGGAGTGAGAATTGTTCTCAA
>CAYSNS010000117.1:0-4893 GCA_964432395.1 uncultured Aquifex sp.
CGCTTACAAAGGCGGACGCAGGCATGTCCGTATCTGAAGTCCCCATAAGAAGCTCACACCCTATTACTTCCAGCGTCCGTGCATCTACTATGGGTTGGCACCTTGGGACCACCTCCTCGAGCCAAGAGCCTTCCTTAAGCAGGGCCTGCCCATCGGTTACAGGGAAATCTCCTGCAATGAAGACGTTCCTTGCCTTTCCTCTTTCCTTGGCCTGATACATGGCTATATCCGCCTTCTTCATAGCCTCCGAGACCTCTTCTTTGCCCGAGGATATGTACACTCCCGCACTGAAGGACACAAAGATTCTGTTGTGGTCTATAACTAATGGCTTTTCAAGTTCTCTTCTTAGGCTTTCCAGGAAGCATTCTACCTGCTCTTCAACCACCCTCTTGTCCTTCCCGTGCATAAGCAGGCCGAACTCGTCTCCCGATATACGGGCTACCGTGATATCCTTTGCAAGCTTTCCCATAAGCAGTGCTACCGCGCTTAGCACCTTGTCCCCTATACCGTGACCAAAGGTGTCGTTTATAAACTTGAAGTTGTCAAGGTCAACTATACCTACCAGGGTAAAGCCTTCACTTCCAAGGAGTCTTTCCAGCTTCTTAAAGAAGAAGGCTCTGTTTGGCAAACCTGTTAGGGCATCCGTGTAGGAGAGCTTTAGCTTCTCGTTTCTCTCCTTTTTCATTGCCTGGACTGTGTCCCTGAGCTTTTTGTAGGAAAGACAGGCCTTAAGATACCTTGATGCTCTTATGAAAAGGTGTTCAAGAAGCTTGACTCTATCCTCCACGTGTTCCATCTCCTCCGTAAAGAGCTTTATAAAGAGCCTTCCGGTTACACCCACAACGACAAAGGTCCCACGTTCAGGGAGAGCCTCTTCCCATCGCAGAGACTCAAACTTTTCAGGATGTTTGCTCGCGGAGAACACGTTTACATCTCCCAATATCAAGCTCCTTAGCTCCTGTGAACTTTCGCTTTTTACCTTATTCGTATAGTAAGAAGGATAGGCAAACACCAGCCTTGGTTCCTTATCCTCCAGGACCCAGGCGGAGCAGTATGAAAAAAGACCTCTATCTATCAGCTTCCGAAAGAAAGCACCGAGGAACTCTATAGGCTCTAACGAGATTCCTATGGTGGAGGATAGCTCATACAAAACAGCCAGCCTTTGGAGTGTATCTTTCATGGCTCAAATCTCGCATAAACGGTGGTTTTATTAAACCAAGTGGGAACGCCTGAAACCGTCTGACACAGCTCCCCCAAAGACAGCGCACCTACTACATCATTCCTGTTCCCCGTAAGGATTTCTATCTCCTCCCGGAGACGTTCCCGTAAGAATATGGCTCTTGATACACATTCAAAGACCAAGGCTTTGCCCTTTCCTTCCGACACGCTCATGGCACTGCTCAGAAGGTCTCCTTCACTTCCATGCATGAGGAACATAACCGCGTTCTCTTCAACGGGACCCGCACACCATATCCTCCCTTTCTCATCTACCCTTATAGGGTCCCTCACCACCTCCTCCCTGTGCTCCCCCACAAGTCCGAAGGGAAAGGCTTTTGCAACCTCAAAGAAGTTATCTCCGCTTACCTCAATACCGAAGTTATCCTTGAGTATCTCCCTGTAAACCTCAAAGGCGTTTCTCCAGTTTATCTCCTCAATCCAGTTTCCCTCAGTTCTTGTGGCAACCATGGGGCCGAACACTCTCTTCCATCCGTGTTCCACCCTAACGCTAACTTTAGCTTTTACAGGGACGATAAGGGCCTTACCTCCTGTCATTCCCCTGGGAGTAAGGATTGGCTCTATAGCTTTGCTCACGTCTCCTGCTCCCGCACCTATGTAGGACACCGAGGCGCCAAACCTGTCATACAGTGTATGAAGCAAGGAACTTACGTCTTTGTACTGCCAATCGATTAGAACCAAAAGAGTGCTCCCGTGGAGGCTCAAAGGCCCTATATCCTGTGGAGAGCTAACCAGAAAAGGCTTTCCACTCAGTGGCAGTTTCAGCAGTAGCACACCCTCACTCAGCACCATCCCTGAAGCTATCAGTTCGGGGAATACAGCTCCGTATAGTCCGATTCCCCTTTCACTGCAGAGCCTTGTAAGCTCCTTTGTCTTCTTTTCTCCCTCTTGTGCGGGTATAAAAGCAAGGACGAGTTCGTCTTCTTTTACACCTTCTATCCAGCTCCTTATGTCTTCCCCCTCTATGTCCTTTACGTAAAGAAACTCCATCCTTGGATATAAATATATTTTCCTACCGCTACACTTAAAAGAACCCACCTATGACGAAGTGTATCCTTGAAGGTGCACTGTCTCCGAGAACCTTTTTAGTTTTCCAGGCCCAGTCTATGCGTATGGGAGCCATGGGCGTTATGAACCTGATACCTACGCCGTAGCCTCCCCGCCAGTTCTGAGGATTGAGGTCCTTCCATCTGTCTGCACCCATACCCGTATCGAAGAATACGCTCGGATAGAGCATGTCATGAAGCTTGTAGCTAAGCTCAAAGTTGAGGATAATCTCCTTCGTTCCGCCTATAGGGTCTCCGTTGGCGTCCACAGGCCCTGCCATACCGTAGTCGTAACCCCTTATGGTGAAGTCACCCCCTACAAAGAAGCGCTCATCAAGGGGAACATCCGTCCCACCATAAGGTTCTACGAATCCCAGCGTTCCCTTGGCGGAGAAAACTAAGCCCGTATCGAAGTAGGTATCCTTAAGGAACTTAGAGCCGGTAAGGACGACCTTATGAAACTTCTCCGTTCCTCCAATAAAGGGGACGGCCACAGTGTAGGAAGCATTAAAGTATGAGCCTTCGGTGGGAAAGAGAAAGTAGTCCCTCGTGTCCCTGCCTATTGAAAAGGTCAGCCTTCTGGAATCTCTCCTGCCTTCCTGCGCCTTGACGAAGGTAGAGGCACCCGGGTCTATGTCCGAGTACTTTATTCTCTGGATACTTAGCCCTATGGACCAGCGCCAGTATTCCCAGAACTCTCGGGAGAGGGTAGCACTTGCCCCCTGCCTTGCTATGGTGTAAGTGGTGTATTGAATCCTTCTATCGAATATAGACCAGGTGAGGTCTATAGGCCTGTTGAGGAACCACTTGTCGGTATACGAGATTGAGTTGTCTCTATACTTAGACCCGTAGCTGAGCGACAGACCCGCTATGTCCCCTGTTCCGAATATGTTCCCTTTCCTTGCGGATACAAAGCCGGACAGCTTCGTAACCTCGTTGTAAGACAGCCCTACAGAAAACTGGCCGGTGAACCGCTCCCGTATCTTTACAAGGAGGTCCCACTTGTTCCCAGCTTTGGGGAAAGGCTGTATCTGAACATCTTCGTAGTAACCGAGGTTAAGGATTCTCGTCCTTGAACGCCTGAGGCCTTTGCTTATCGCAAGCTCCTGCTCCTGAACCCTTAGTTCCCTTCGTATAACATAGTCCCTCGTCTCGTAGTTACCCTTCACTTTTACTTTATCTATGTAAACGGGCTTGCCTTCATGAACCTTTAGAAGAACGCTGACTTCTTTCCTGTTCGGAGATACCTTTATAGAGTCCTCTACAAAGACGTTCGCAAAACCTATCTCTCCGTAGAGGGAAGCTATGTTCTCCTTCAGCCTATCTATCACCGCTTTGCGGTAGAAACCTCCCTTCCTTTCGTTTTTCTTGAGAATATCCCCCACCAGCTCCGAGTAAGCGTAGAGCTTGTTGCCTTCTATGCTTACCTTTCCCAATTTGTAACGGGGTCCTTCTTCTATGAAGATGAATATCCCGTGGGCTCCGTTTTTACGCTCTACCTTGTAATCAACCTTGACTTCCAGAAATCCTTCACTCTTGTAAAAGTCCTCTATCCTGCGAACGTCCTCTTTCAGTATCTCCTCGCTGAAGGGCGGTTTGAATCTAAAGAGGAGTATGTTCCTGTCTTGAGTCTGCATAAGGTCCTTGAGCCTACCCGAAGAGAAGGTTCTGTTACCCTTGAAGACTATATCCGCAACGTACTTTTTCTCCCTCTCTTTTATGTGAAACACCAGCTTAGACGCTCCTCTCTTGGCGACTATCTCGTAGGACACCTCTACATCCGGAAAGCCTTCTTCCCTGTATATTTCCCTAATTCTGTCCGCAAGAGCTTTTATCTCCGCCTCGGAAAGGACCCTGCCGAGCTTTATCTTCCTCTGTATCTCTATCCTCTCCTCTAAGGCTGGGCTGGAGGTGTAGCCCTGTATAAGCTCGTCTACATCTATCTTTCCTACCTCGGTTTCCACACCCAGCTTTTCCGAAAGGTCTTCATCGTCAATCTCTTCGTTACCGACGAACTCTATCTTGTAAATTACCGGAAGGTCCTCTACAACGTAGATGAGTTTTAACTTTCCTCCCTCTTCAATCTTGTGGACCTCTATCTTCTTAAAAAAGCCTGTCTTAAAGAGTCTCTTTATGTCTTTACGAACCTTCTCTAAGGTGAACTGGCTACCCTCTTTGGTTACAAGTAGCTCCTTTATTAGGTCTGTAGAAACGTATCTGTTGCCTCTTACCTCAATCTTATCTACGGTTTGGGCGAAGGTATAGGCAAAAAAAATACACGCCAACAACCATACAAGAACAAACCCTTTCACAGAATGGGTATTATATCAAACACTTCAGGACTCTTTTAAAAGAGCTTCCTCCAGGTTTTCCTTCTTCTTGAGCGTCCTTATGTAGGGCTTATCGTTCTTTACCCTTATCTCCACCGTATCAACATCCTTTAGAGTTCCCTTTATAAGCTCCTCCGCTAAGAGGTCTTCTACGTGTTTCTGAAGTGCCCTCTTGAGGCTTCTTGCTCCGAACTCGGGTTTATACTCCCTGTCTATTATCCAGTCTGTAAAGCTCTTGTGGAGCTTCACCTTTATCTCCCACTCCGCAAGCTTCTCGTTGA
>CAYSNS010000118.1:0-4869 GCA_964432395.1 uncultured Aquifex sp.
TGCTCAATCTTATCGAGGGTATCTTCCATCCGCGCGGTAAATCCGTAGTCCATCATGAGCGGAAAGTGTTCCATAAGATAGTCCACGATATCAAAGGCTACAGGATAAGGTTTGAGAACCTTCTTATAGCTGTGCACATATTTCCTCATCTTCAGGGTTTTTACTATGGATGAGTATGTGGAAGGTCTGCCTATACCAAGCTTCTCAAGCTTCTTTATCAGGGAGCCCTCCGTATACCTCGGAGGTGGTTGGGTTTTTCTTTCCTCAATCTCCACACCGACCAGTTTAAGGATGTCTCCCTCTTCCAGAGCGGGAAGTGAGCTTTCCGTAATCTGAGCGGGATACACCCTGCTCCAGCCATCAAACTCAAGCTTAACCCCCTTAGCCTTAAGTTTCAGACCGCCCTTAAGGGAAGGAGAGCTTACTTCTACAGTTACTTCCTTTCTCTTCACAACCATGTTCGCCATTAAGCTGGCTAAAGTCCTTCTAAACACAAGGTCGTATAGCTGCTGATACTCTCCTTTAAGATTGGCTTTCTTTAGAGATACGGGCCTTATACACTCATGGGCTCCCTGAGATGTGGGCTTTTCCCTGAACTTCCTGAGCCTGCCTCTGTAAGCCTCTCCGAACTTGTTGAGTATGTAGTCCATAAACTCCTGTGCTTTATGAGTGCTCATCCTGTAGCTGTCGGTCCTCGGGTATGTTATGTAGCCCATCTCGTATAGCTTCTGAGCTATAGCCTGTGTTCTTTCCGAAGAAAAGCCCAGTATACGATTGGCTTCTGACTGTAAAGAAGAGGTTATGAAAGGTCTGGGAGGAGGCACCTTCTCTTCTCTATCTTCAACGAATGCGACCGAAAATACTCCTTCCTTTATCCGCTCCAGGATGTCTTTGGCGTATGAAGGATTCTCATACCTGTAGTCGTAAAGAGCTTCAAACCTATGGCCATCCTTTTCCAGAAGCGCTTTTACATAGTAATACCTCCGTTCTTTGAAGTTTTCTATTTCTCTCTCTCTTTCTACAATAAGCCTGAGGGCGGGAGATTGCACTCGTCCCGCGGAGAGTTTCCTGTCCTTAAAGGCTTTCCACAGATAAGGAGATACTTTGTATCCTATAAGTCTGTCCAGTATCCTGCGTGCAAATTGGGAGTAAACCATGTTCATGTTTATATTGCCCGCTTCCTCTACGCTCTTTTTGAGTGCGGAAGGGGTTATTTCGTGGAATACGGCTCTTTTTAACTTCCTGTTTACGGTATTAAGCTCCCTATAAAGGAAAAAGGCTATAGCTTCGCCTTCCCTGTCAGGGTCTGTTCCTATATACACCTCTTCCGCTGACTTCGCAAGCTTTTTAAGCTCCTCCACAAGTTTCTTCTTTCCTCTCAAAAATACATAGTTCGCTTGAAGGGTTTCCTCATCAACTCCCAGTTTATCCTTGGGAAGGTCCTTTATATGTCCAAAGGTAGCCCTAACTATATATCCTTTCCCAAGATATCTCTGGATTGTCCTTGCTTTTGTGGGAGACTCTACTATAAACAGCTTCACGGAAATAAAGATTACAGGATTTTACTCAAGGCTTGTTCCCCCAGCCTTATGTGATACTCAAGGGTCTTTACTATGTCCTCTACAGTCTGAGATAGCTCCTCAAGGGTAACTTCCTCTTCATCCTGAAGGGAGCTCTCTATAAACTCCGCAACTGCCTCTATACGGTCCAGAAGGGGCTCTTCGTATAGGGTTAGGCTATCCAAAAACAGGGGAGATACGTTCTCTATAGCGGGAAGGAGTAAGGAGGTTAGGGAGAGGCTCTCCGAGCTCATCAACAGCGCCTGTTCTTTCATGTATCTGTCTGTCATGCTACCTATCTCGCCGAGTATAAGCGATATGAGCCTGAAGCTTTGGGAGAGCCTCCTGAGTATATCCAGGCTCTTGAGGGTTATCTCATGAGACACCGCTTGCTGAGCAAACAAAAAGGTGTTTATGGTTTTCCTCTGAAAGGCTATCTCTTCTTCCAGCTTGGCTAAGAGCACGTAGTAGGGAGACATCTCCATGTTCAAACGCACTGCTCCTGCATATCCACCTTATACTCGTCTACGAGCTCGCTGTAGTCGTCAAACCAGTGGGCTTCAGGGTTTCTCTTGTATACCATAAACTTACCCGCATTTTCCGGGTCCGCAGCCCTGTGATATCTGAAGAATATGAGTTCGTTGGTCTTTCCGAGTATCTCTATCTTTCCTGTTTCGTGGGACATCACATACCTGACCCTTGCAGCGAGTCCCGAAACGGCGGACCTGACCGCTTCCACCAGGTCTATGGTGTCCTCTATCTTTGTGGAGTAAGCCTTGTTGCCCGCGGTAGGCCTGCACTGGAACACATAGTAAGGTGGCACACCTATAAAAGACAGCTCTTCGAGGAGCTCCTTCAGCACTGGATAGGAGTCGTTGATACCTTTCAGTATAGGAGTCTGGTTGGTCATGGTGGTTCCCGTTTTCTGAACAAGCTCAACAGCTCTCTTCGCTTCATCTGTCAGCTCTCTGGGATGGTTAAAGTGATTCATAAGGTATAGCTTCTTCCCAGTTTCGGAGTTAAACCACTCAAACAGCTCCAGAAGAGAGGGGTCATCAATTACTCTGAAGGGATTAACAGCAAGCATCTTAGAGCCGATTCTAACTATCCTAACGTGGGGAATCTCAGCGAGGGCCTTGAGGATTTTCTCAAGCTTGAACGTAGCAAGAACGAGAGGGTCGCCTCCGGTAAGCAGGACGTTGTTTACCTCGGGGTGGTTCCTTATGTATTCAAGCCCTTCGGAAACATCTCTCGCCACCTCATCGTTATCGTTCATAAAGAGCCTCTTCCTGAAACAGAACCTGCAGTATATACCGCACACGTCTGTTACGAGTAAGAGAGCGGTATCAGGGTATTTATGCTCAAGGCCATGAACCTTCATGTATTTGCTTTCGTTGGATGCGTCAAGCTTACCCCATACATCAAGCTCCTCGGTCGTGGGTATAACTATTCTCCTTATAGGGTCATCCGGGTCCGACCAATCTATTAGAGAGTTGTAGTAATTGTTAGTCCTGAAGGCAAACTTCTGGGTAACCTCCTTGAGCTGTTGCCTCTCTTCCTGGCTCAGCTCGTCAATCTGTTCAAGCTTTATGATGTATTTAACTTTATTGCCCATTTCTCCACCTCCTTTTTAAGGATAAAACGGGTAGTCTTTATTTTAGACTAAAGCCTTTTTATGTCAAGCCTACGGATAAATACAGCTATAATTATTAGCATGCCTGTTATATGCGTTATTAAAGTATTTTTGCCTGTTTTGAACTTCCTATTTTTAACCTCTTGTGGTATAAAGAAAGAGCCAAAACCCCTACCAGAACCCGAGTATAAGCTGTTAAGATTGGGTTCCTACATATACGTGATACCGAAAAAAGACGGAATCAACGTTGAAGGTTTTGACAAATTTCACAACTTCTTTGTAAAAAAGAACCCTTCAAATATTTGCTTTAAGGTAAAGCATATGAAAGGCAAGAGAAAGCTTGAGTGTGTGGAAAAAGCTATAACCGAAGTCCCTCCTCACAGCGTAGAGATAACGGAAGAGGTGGTAGTGGTAAGGCTTCTGAAAGAGGGAGAATACAAGCTATACAGGGTAGAAAAAGTTCCCATACCTACGAGCGGGATGAAAGTTAGCTGTTGCAAGGTCCGTATAAAAAGGGAGTTCATGTCAAAGAAAGTGGCCATAACCAAGGTAGTAGGTAATCGTGAGAGCCAGCCAGCAATGATAGAGGTCCCTCCGAAGGCCCCACCTAAACCTCCGCCACCTGAAAAGGGAGGTTATAAGCTCAGAGGAAAAAATCTCTACATATACTGGTGGTTGAAGGAAGATAGAGGCGTGACAGGTTTTTTCGTATATAAGAACGGCAGAAAGATAACCCCCGAGCCTATAATGGAAAACGTTTTCAGGGATGAGGCCCCTTCCGAGCCTACGGTGTATGAGGTGCGCTCTGTAAACAGGTTCGGAGTTGAGAGCAAGCCTCTCAGAATCCTTTATAAGCCGTAGTGCGCAGCTATTGCCGCGGATATGGCAAGCACTATGTCTTCTTTGTCCACCTCTCCCTCTATCTCAAAGTCATACTCTCCTTTCTTTATCTTTTCTTCAAGGAACTTAACTCCGAAATCTCCGCGCAGAAAGTCGGGGTCCCTGGTTATCTCCCTGTAAAGGGGTATGTTTGTCGGCACACCTCTTACTATGAACTCGTCCAGCGCCCTCCTTGCGCGAGCCACGGCTTTATCCCAGCTCAGAGCCCACACGGTCATCTTGGCTATCATGGAATCGTAATAGGGAGGTATTATGTAGTCTTTGTAAACACCCGCATCTATCCTCACCCCGGGTCCTCCGGGAGAGTAGTAAGCGGTTATCTTTCCTGGGGAAGGAGCAAAACCTTTTTTTGGGTCTTCCGCATTTATCCTGAACTCTATGGCGTAGCCTCTGAAGGTTACATCGCTCTGGAGTATGGGAAGGGGTTCTCCTCCCGCTATCCTAATCATAGCTTCCACTATATCTATGCCCGTTATGGTTTCCGTTATGGTGTGTTCAACCTGCAAGCGTGTGTTCATCTCTATGAAGTAATACTCGCCCGTCTTTGTGTCCACCAGAAACTCTAACGTTCCCGCATTCTCGTAACCCACCTTCATAAGCGCCCTGACCGAGTTTCCCAGTATCTTCATTCTCAAGTCCCTGGGAAGAGCTGGAGAGGGAGCTATTTCTATAAGCTTCTGGTGCCTCCTCTGAATTGAGCAGTCTCTTTCTCCCAGATGTATTATGTTGCCGTATTTGTCTCCCAGGACCTGAACCTCTATATGTTTGGGGTTTTCC
>CAYSNS010000119.1:0-4864 GCA_964432395.1 uncultured Aquifex sp.
GAGTATCCTCTTAGCACCTCTTCTCGAAGCCTCTCTGTAAGCTATCTTGTAACCCTCTCTGAAGGCGGTCTCTATATCCTTGAAGCGCTCTATTTCATCTCCGAGCTCGTAGAGAACTATGTCGTAGGTGGTTTTCCTGAACTTGTCCCAGTCCCTTATGCCTACTATGTAACTCTTACCTGACCATTCCTTTAGGTATACGGACTTCGTATTGCCTAACTTAAAGGAAAGTATGTAATAATCTATCAGGTGTCTGTCCGCATAAACGTCCAGGAAGAAAAAGAACTCCATGTTGCCTCCTGTCGGATAAATAATATAATCCAGAAAGTAGAGCGACGCTTATTTTTGATATAATGTATTCCTCCGTGGAGGAACTTATGGACGAGTTTGAGAAACTCCTGAGTCAAACCCTACCCCAAGAGGAAAACTTCCGTAAGGGGAAGATAGTAAGCGGGAAGGTGGTAAAGATAGACGATAGATTCGTTTACGTGGATATAGGCTACAAGGTAGAGGGCATAATACCAAAAGAAGAAGCTCCCCAAGAACTTAAAGAGGGAGATGACATACAGGCTGTTATAGTGAAGATATCCCCGCGCTTGGACAACCCCAGGCTATCTTATCGCATTATAGCCCAGCAGAGAGGAATAGACGAACTTCAGAAAGCTAAAGAAGAAGGAAAAGATGTTGTAGGTAACGTAGAGAAGAAAGTCAGAAGCGGTTTTATCGTTGATGTAAACGGCATAAAAGCTTTCCTACCTATGAGTGAAGCGGGTAAAAAGCTCAGCGTGGGTAAACCCGTAAGGGTTAAGGTTCTGGAAGTTTCTCTCCATAAGGAAAAGCCCCAGGTTATAGTCTCCCATAAAGCCTATTTAGAAGAAGAAAAAGAGAGGAGAAAGCAAGAGCTCCTGAGGGACCTTAAGCGTGGCGACGTGGTAGAGGGGAAGGTTATAAAGATAGACCCAAACAAGGGCATAACCCTGCTAATAGACGGAGTTTTAAGAGCTTTCCTCCCCAAAGAGGAGCTATCCTGGGGAAAGGATAGAAATCCTTACAACTATGCGGAGGTGGACGAGGTAATAAAGGTCAAGGTTAAGAAGAAGAGTAAGGATAAGGACTTTCTCATAGTATCTCTACGCGAAATGAAAGAAAATCCGTGGGAGAAGTTCTTCAAAGAGCACAAGGTTGGCGATATTGTGGAAGGCAAGATTTCACAGGTAGTAGCCAAGGGTGTTGTCCTGGATATAGACGATACGGTTGAGGGTTTCGTTCCTTCCGATGAGGTGAGTTGGAATGGAGAGACGCTGTCTAAAGGACAGCAGGTCAAGGCAAAGATACTCAAGCTTGAACCTAAGAGAAGAAGAATAATTCTAAGCATAAAGCAGGCACAGCCCAAGCCATGGGAAGAGTTCCTCAAGGAGCACCCTGTAGGGACAAAGATAACGGGCAGGGTGGAGAAGATAGAGGGAAGTAGAGCTTTTGTTGAGCTGGGGGATAACAAGGTTAAGGGCATAGTGCACCGGAGTGACCTCTCCTGGACAAAACCCAAGAAGGTGGAAGAGGTTCTAAAGGTAGGAGAAGATAGGGAATTCATGGTTCTGGGTAGTGAAGGTAGATATATAAGGCTCGGCTTGAAACAGCTGACCCCCAACCCTTGGGAAGAGGTAAAAGAGAAATATAAAGTTGGTGATATACTTACCCTGAAAGCTAAGGAGGTCATGCCTTTTGGTGCTTTTCTGGAGCTTCCCGAGGGTGTTGAAGGACTCCTCCCCTTCTCCGAGGTGCCCAAAAACCTTAAGATAGAACAAGGAAAAGAATACGAGGTAAAGATAATAGACCTGAATCCCGAGGAGAGCAAGATAACCTTTTCTATAAAAGCTCTTCATGGCGAGGAAGAAAGCACACCTCAACCGCAGGGAGAAGAGGAAACTGCAGGGGCAGGCTTCAAGCTGGGTGAGATTCTCAAAAAGAAGTGGAAGATGTAGTTCAGGAGTCCCGAAATGACAAAGAAGGACATAGCAAACCTCATTTATGAAAGATGCGAGAAAGAGCTTGCCCTTACCAAGAGAGAAGTTTATGAAATAGTATCGGATATATTTGAAATGATAGAGGAGAACTTAAAGAGAGGTGAAAAGGTCCAGATATCAGGCTTTGGGACATTTTTGGTTAAACACAGAAAGGGAAAGATAGGAAGAAATCCGCGCACAGGAGAGGAAGTGCCCGTTCCGGACAGAAAGGTCGTGGTCTTTAAGCCCAGTAAGAAACTCCTGGAACTGGTAGAGCTAAAACTCAAGAAAGTATAATTAAAAATACGGGGTGTAGCGCAGGTGGTAGCGCGCTGGCATGGGGGGCCAGAGGTCCCGGGTTCAAGTCCCGGCACCCCGATTTAACAAAGGGAGGTTAAGATGGTAGTGGAGCTTCAACCGGTAGAGGTAGACGTAGAGCCCCTTGTGACCCGTGTATTTCTAAAGGCTATAGACCTGCTGGGGGGACTTCACAAGCTTGCGGAGTATAGGACCTTGACGTGGTTACCCTCTCTTGCACGCGCCTCCTTTGCGGTGGTTCTAAGAGAAGAGTATCTCAAGACAGAGGAGGAGATTGCGGAATCGGTAGGACTTACAAAGCAAACGGTCAGAAACATATTGAGGGCGGACCCAGAGCTCGCCATTTATAAGATACAGCATATAGAAGAGCTTACACAGGAGGAAAAGAAGGAACTTAGAGTTCACACCGCCGGAGGGATAGCTAAGCTCGCCTACAAGCTTGTAAAAGATGGACACGAAGAGCCCAAGATATTCCTTGAGTACTGCACTCAGACCGCAGAAGCTCTGGACATCCCGTGGGCTTATATGGTGCTCAAGAGAATCAAAGGTTTGGATTTTCCCATCCACTCACCCGAGGATATAGGAGAACGCCTTGAAGGGATAATGATAAAGGGTAGAAAGGCTCAAGAGGTGATTGCTGAGATAGATTATCCTATAAAGAACCCTGCGGAACTACTCCACAGAATAAAGGAGAACCTTAAGATGCATGGCATAGAATGAGTAAATGCGCTATGCTCTCTTCCTTGTTATAGTTCTTGTATCCACCTACTTTTTGTTTTTTAAACCTTTCCTGTCCACACGCGGTATAGATTACGAGGTTCGCCTGAGCACTCTCTCCTTTCAACCGCTGTATCTTGAACTGGATTCGCTGTATGTATACATACCTTTTAAAAACCTTGATATATTTGTAAGACTGTCGGGGCTTAGCGTTGAATTTGAAAAAAAACCGAAGCTGAAGTTAAAAGAAGGGAATGTAAACCTGATTGTTAAAGAAACGAGGAGAAAGCCAAGGAGAAGCCTAAAAATACTGCTCCCCAGATGGCTCAGAGAATTTGATGTAGAGCTGGACAGGTTCTTGGTCAACTACGGACGGAGAAATAGGTATGTATCCGTTCTAATAGAGAACGCTTTTCTAAAAGAAGGACAACTGCGTGCAAAGGCACAGGTAATAACCCCCGCTTTAACAACCAACGTGGTGGTGAAAGAAGCCTTTCTGAGAGAGGAAAGTATAGAACTCAAGGAAGCTACTGTAGAGTCCAAGCTTTTTACCTTTAACCTACGTGCTACAGCACGGGAAAAAGAGCAAAAGGCATTTTTCCTACTCAAGGGCACAATAAGAAGGATAGAAACCCGCACCTTTGGTGTAGAACCTATCTCGGTTACGGGAAAGGGAGAAGTGAACTACGAAGGCATAAGGGCTTACCTGCGAGGCAACACAAAGATGGTAAACATAGCCCGGAGAAAAGAATACAGGGATATAGAAGCGGACGGAGAGCTTATCTTTAAGTTTGGGGAGAGCCTACTGCTGAAAGGTAAACTCTATGGAGCGGAAGTTGAGGGAGAATACATAGTAAGACTCCTGCCAGACAGACTTATAGCTTTCAAAGCTCGTAAGTTCGTAGTGGATTCTGAACTTCTGGGCACAGGAAAGAAATTAAAGCTATACGTAAAGGGAGATGTTTCTCTTAGACCTGACACCAAGAGGGTCGAAGCAACGGTGGAAAGCAAAGAGATAGATTTAGAAAATGTAAAGTTTTCTCGGGGAGAGCTTAAGCTTACCTACAACTACGGTGATAAGAAGGGCCAGGTAGACTTGAAGTTAATAAAGCCAGGTATCGTGAACCTCATAGGAAGAATGGAGGGAGACAGGTTTGTGGGTGAACTCACCGTATCGGATGTGCCCTTCAGAGAGGAAGGCATAAGCGCCAGTGTAAGCTATAAAGGAACGCTCGTATACAGGGAAGGTTTGAAACTTTCAGGGGGAGGGTTTCTAAGGGATATAAGGCTAAGCGCGGTGAGCCTTGATACCTTGTTCTTCAGGGCTGTTCTGGAAAAGGAACGTATCAACCTCAACTTCTATGGAAAGGGAATCAAGGGGTTTGTAAGAGGGAGGCTGGGGGGAAAGCTCCTGTCCGAGATACAGTTGCAGGGCTTTAGCCTCGAGGCGATAGGGGGAAAACTGAGCATAAGGAATGGACACCTGAAGCTTGCGGTTAACAACTCAAAACTTTACGGAGACGTTCACTTATATGCGGGTAACTTCTCCAGTGGAACGCTTTCCTTCCCTTTAGAAGGGAGAGCCTGGTTTTCTAAGGACAAAAGGACTACCGCCAGCTTTGAGCTTCGCTCCTCGTCAGTAGAGCTGTGGGGAGGCTTTAGGCTAAAGAATGTCAAGCTCAAAGGCAAGCTTGCGAACAACAAGCTGGAAGGCAAATACAGTTCCCAAAGGGTATTAAAAGGTGCGTTCCGCTACGATACCACCTCTAAGGAGCTAAACAGTCAGGGGAAGGCAAGGCTCGGACTTTTGGAATCTTCCTACAGCT
>CAYSNS010000120.1:0-4840 GCA_964432395.1 uncultured Aquifex sp.
CTTCAAAAAGCTCCTTCCTGCACTTATCGTGAAACCTCTTATCTCCAACGACCGCCACTTCATCTATAAGGTAGCAGTCAAAGTCTATAGCTATTGAGAGTGCAAAGGCAAGCCTTGCCCTCATCCCAGAGGAGTAAGTCTTCACAGGCTCGTAAAAGTATTTCCCCAGCTCCGAAAATTCCTTCACAAACTCTATCTTCTCTCTCCAGTCCGTATTATAGACTCTGCAGATGAACCTCAGGTTATCAAAGCCTGTCAAACTTCCCTGAAAGCCCCCCTGGAAGGCTATGGGCCAGCTTACCTTCATCTTTCTCACCACTCTTCCCTCGGTAGGCAAAAGGACCCCTCCGATTATCTTCACAAGAGTTGATTTCCCGCTCCCGTTTCTTCCTAAGATACCCACTTTATCACCGTAGTTTATTTTGAGATTTATACCCCTGAGGACCCTGTTTACGCCCCCGCGTATCGGGAAATCCTTCCTGATGTTTTTCAGCTCTATGTACTTCCGGCTCATCTCACTCTACCAGCACCTTTTTGCTCTGCACCTTAAACAACAGAAGCCCAAAGAAGGTAAGAAAAAGATTGAAGAGGGTAGAATAAGACACATCAAAGTAGGGATGCATCCTATCCCCGAAGAAGCCGTATCTAACCATTTCAAGATTGTGAACCGTGGGAAGTAAAAGAACGTAGGGTCTTACCTCAGGGGGAAGCCACTCAACGAGAAAAAAGGTGCCGGAGGATATAAAGAAAGCTAAGCTTATGGGTGACCATACCTTCTGGAGCATCTCATTTGTCAGGGAGTTTAGCGAGGCAACGAAGAGGGAAAAGCCAAAGGTAAACCAGCACATGAGAATCCAGCCAACGGCAATATAAAAGTAGTTGTAGGGAGAGTCGATAAGATGGGACATGACGAAGACAAAGCCCAGGAGCATGAATACGCCCGTCATGGCTGTAATCTCAAGCACTATGCGGGAGAGGGTTATATCAAAAGGCGTTATGTATCTGTGGTAAAGTAGCCCTATGTTTGCCTGTATTCCTTGCATAACCTTCGGGACTGTCATCATCCAGAGCTTGTTTACCATCCAACCTGTAAAGATGAAAGCTTGCACGGGAAACCCGTGACTCCTACCGGGTGCTATGTAACTCCATAGAAGGGTTACACCTATTATGAGCACAATGGGTTCAGCAAAAAGCCACAGAAAGCCTATGTTCTCCCTTCCATACCGGGTTATTATCTCCCTCATCATCAGGGCATAGACCACCCTTACCTGCACCTTGAAAGCCCTGTAAAGCTCCCTCATCACTCTCCTGTATGCTCCTTAACCCCGGCTATCAGGAGCGAGAGAACTCCCCACAGGGCAAAGCTTATTGCAAAGACCACGAAGATATTCTTTGCCTTTTCCGGCTCCATAGGAGCATCTGGCTCTGTAGGTTTTTCTACCGTTTCTACAAACAGGTGCTGAAGCTGAGCCTGGTTCTCAGCGCTCAGAAAAGCCTGAAGGTTAAGCTCTACCTCCTTCTGAAGGAGCATAAGCTCTCCTTTGAGAAGCTCAAGCTCAACGGAATGGGTGGCAAGAGAACCCTTCTTCCCCGTCAACTGCCTTGTGAGCTTTCCTATCTCCTTCTTTATACCATCTATTTCCTTCTCTAATGTTTCTATCAGGGGGCTTTGGGGCGCAACCGAC
The DNA here is from genome assembly GCA_964432395.1 of uncultured Aquifex sp. GTDB lineage: Bacteria > Aquificota > Aquificia > Aquificales > Aquificaceae > Hydrogenivirga. Next base: position 1,686 of record CAYSNS010000120.1, read on the forward strand.
TTTATGGTTGAGAGCTGTATCTGTTTAGCTATCAGCTGACCCTGAAGTTGAGCTATTGTCTGTAGTAATACTCCCGCCTGCTGTTCCGGCGATACGGTCTTTGTCTTTACAAGGAAGCTCTTGACCTTTTCGGAGAACTCCTTGAGTCTTCTTCTTGACTCTTTTAGCTTCTCTTCGTAATAGCCAAGGGCTGTCATGGATGCTCTCCTGTTTATGAGGTTCACAAATTCCTCGCTCAGCCTCACAAGCCTTTGTGCTATCTTGTTGCAGTATTTAGGGTCCTTTGCTCTCACCCGCAGGGTGACTATACCGGCGTTGGGGTCAAAGGAGGCTTCTACTACTCTGTTGGTGTAGTAACGGTAGAAGTTCTCATAGCTCGGGTCAAGGTTGAAGGGGTCAAATCTCCTGAGCATATCCCACTCTTTGCTTGAGTAATACTCTTTCAGCCTGAAGTCTTTATCAAGTTCAAACATTACATCCCTCGACATGACACGGTTAATGACCAGGTAAGCACCGTAGGTTGACGGTTGCATAACCCCTATAGCTCCCAGAAAGGAAGAGAGACCAAGAGATGTTTCTCCTGCGCTCAAACTCTTAACGATTATCCTCGCCTCGCTTATGTAAACGGGAGTTGCTATGAATAGGTTGTACACGACCGCCAGAAATGTAGGCAAAACAACCATAAGGAAAAAAAGCCTATCAGCCCGCAACTTTTTCAGCATTCTCCTCTCCTGTCAGGGTCCTGTATATCTCAAAACACTGACTTAAGTCGTGATTTTCCCAGACCAGACCCGTGTAGCTTTTCTTACTTACCCTTTTGTGGAGACTGCCGTTCATCTGGCAGTAGAAAAGTATAAAGTCTCTGAGTTTTCGGTACTTACCCCTGTCCATGCTGAACTTCCCTGCCTCTTTCCAGAAATCAGATAGGTTACCCCTATAGGTAATCCCTTCTTTGTTATAAATAGCCTTCCCAAGAACTATCGTGGGCTTTCCGTGGTCAAGTGCCTGAAGACCTACAGAGCTGTTAATAACTATCACACCTACGTAGTTGTCTATTAGCGTTGGAAGATGGGCGTCATGAATGTAAAAGACCCTTTCTTCAACTCCATAGTAACGGGCTATATTCTTTATATACTTGGTGTAATCCCTGTAAGCTCTGTCTCTGGGATGGTGTTTAAAGACAAGATACACACCCCGAGGAGCATCCTTAGCGAAGGACTCTACGACCACTTTTATAAAGTCCTTCACGTCTTTAAAGGGAGAGTGAAAAACTATCTGAGAGTCGTTGTGTACCTGAAGAGGGACGAGGAAGTACTTCCCCGAAAGCTCCTTCAATATCCTCTCTTTCACTCTGCGCTCTTTATAAAGATAGTAGTACTTCTTTAGCCCCGAAAGAAGCCAAGGCAGTCCCTCTTTAAAAAGGCTCTCCGGCAGGTAAAGGCTTATATGGTGTTTGTAGTGTGGAAAAAGGGGGCGGAGGAGGTTTGCGAAAAGATAGTATAGAACAGCCCATAAAACTTCATGCCAGAAAGGGTTTCCCACAGGGAGAATGGTCCTACTCCGAGGTCTGGGAAACCTTAACCTGTCTATATCAAAATTTCCGTTTACGAGAAGGGAATAGCCGTTAACTCCCATCGGCTCAAGGGTTATGTGGTTCGGTCTTACATAACCTTCCTCAAAAACACCCACAAGAATCCCTTTCTTTCTGCAAACCTTCACTGCTGTCCTGTGTATCGGTCTCCAGTCAGAAAAGAGAAGGACAATATCTATAGCCTTTTCTTCCAAAAAACGAGATAGAAACTCCTCAAAATCCTCTGGTTTACCTCTGTAGTTTATACATCCTGTTGGATAAAAGATCCAATCCCCACCGTTGAAATTTATCTTATAAACTTCCGCACCCGCTTTCTCCAAATCCTTCTTAAGTCTCCAGAAGAAAGGTCCTCGGGGTCCCTGCAAAAGAAGGACCTTTTTGCTTCTGTAAAAATCAAGGGTTTTCAAGAATCCCATCCTTTATCTCAAAACCTCCTGCTTTTGAGGATAGGCTCCAGAGCTCTCTGTATTATACTCCAGAGCTTCAGTCTGTAAGGTGAATTTTCCCTCAGAGTTTTAATCTCCTCAATAGCTTCCTCGGGAGTTATCCTTCTGCGTTCAATTAGGCTCACGTACATAGGATAGATTATAAGGCTTCCAGCTACGAGCTCCTCCAAAGTTAGCTTCTCTTTCCTTCTTTCCACAGGCAGAAGATCCTCGGTCAGTCCCCATCCTGAGTAAAAAGGCTGACCGTAGCATACAACCTTTTTTCTCTTCAGCAGTGCCTCAAATCCAAAGAGTGAGCTTATCGTATGAATTTCATCTGCCGCCTCTATAAGACTATAAGGATCACAGTCCTCGCACACTTCATCACAGAACTCTAAGAGCTCATGCTTCTTGTAAGAACCCTTTCTATAGCCCTCCACTACATCTGGATGGGGCTTGTAAACTATGTACTCCTGAGGGTTTAGCTCCCTGACCCTTCTCAGCAGTTCCAAGTTGGTCTTTACCACCGGTGAGCCGTACTTTATGGACATATCTGTTTCTACCTGACCCGGAACCACAACTATCTTCCTGTCAGTTGAAGGTGGTCTCCACTCAGTGCCCCTCAGATTGTACTTGCTTATCCTGTTCTTATTTATAAGGTCAATCAATTTCTTGCTCCTTTCCAACAGATTTTCATCAAATCTATGGTTCATCAGTATGAACTCAAGGTAGGAGGGAGAGCGGGAGTTGTAGTATATACCCATAGGGTCCGCCACAAGGGATATTGGTGGGGTAAGCCTTATCCCAAGACCGACGGACCTGATGAATCCGTCCTCAAGCCTCAGGACTTCCACAGCTGGGTGTTTGAACTCAACCCTCTCTTCCTCAAAGGTAACTCCCCAGACGAGAAGTTTTATCCTCTCCGCACGGTTCAAATACTTGTATATATCTTCTATACTGCTAAGGTTATGCTTTAGTTCGGGAAAGAACCTGCGTACATTATAACGGCGCCAGAGAGAAAACTTGTAAGACAGAACCAGCTCTTTCCCTTCCTTCATTCAGAGTGTATATGTCAAGTATACAGCATCCCCAAACAAGACTTCCCAAAGAATGAGGGGATAACTAAATTCATTCCTTGA
>CAYSNS010000121.1:0-4796 GCA_964432395.1 uncultured Aquifex sp.
GCAAGTAGCTCTTCGGGTTCAACCTTCTCCTGAACCTTCTGGGAAATCTTGTAGGAGCAGAACTCGGGTCCGCACATAGAGCAGAACTTGGCGGTTTTGTAGCCGTCTTGGGGAAGGGTCTCGTCGTGATAAGCCCTTGCGGTCTCTGGGTCCATAGCAAGCTCAAACTGCCTGTTCCAGTCAAATGCATACCTGGCTTTAGACATCTCAAGATCCCAGTCTCTGGCACCGGGCCAGTGCTTGGCTATATCCGCGGAGTGAGCAGCAATCTTGTAAGCTATAACCCCCTGCTTTACGTCCTCAACGTTGGGGAGTCCAAGGTGCTCCTTTGGTGTTATGTAACATAGCATTGAAGCACCAACAGAGCCTGCTACCGCCGCACCTATGGCACTACCTATGTGGTCATAGCCAGGAGCCACATCAAGAACAAGAGGACCAAGTATGTAGAAGGGAGCTTCCTTACACCAGAGCTGTTGAATCTTCATGTTGAACTCAACCTCGTGCAAGGGAACGTGTCCGGGACCCTCTACCATAACCTGAACGTCGTGCCTCCAAGCCCTTTCTGTAAGCTCTCCGAGAACTTTTAGCTCTCCCAGCTGAGCATCATCGGAAGCGTCCTCTATACAGCCGGGTCTGAGAGCATCTCCGAGGGAGAAAGAAACATCGTATTTTTTGAATATCTCGCATATCTTGTCAAAGTGTTCATACAGAGGGTTCTGCTTTCCGTGCTCCGCCATCCACTGGGCGAGTATGGCACCTCCTCTTGAGACTATGCCCATTACCCTGTGCTGGACCATGGGAAGGTGTTCCCTTAAAATCCCCGCATGTATGGTCATGTAAGATACGCCTTGACGTGCCTGCTCTTCTATAACGTCAAGTATGAGGTCTATCGTGAGGGCCTTTATATCTCCCTTGGCAAGTTTCCAGGCTTCGTATACGGGAACGGTTCCCACCGGGACTGTGCTCGCTTCAATTATCGCCTGCCTCGTTTCTGGTATCGCCTCTCCCGTGGACAGGTCCATGATAGTATCCGCTCCGAACTTTATGGCAACCTTCGCTTTTTCTACCTCGGTGGGGATATCGGAAGCAAGTCCGGAGTTCCCTATGTTTGCGTTCACCTTTACTTTTGAGTTCATACCTATGCACATAGGTTCTAAGTGCAGGTGGTTTACGTTTGCGGGTATTATCATCCTGCCTATAGCAACTTCCTGCCTGACAAACTCGGGATGGAGCCCTTCCCTGCGGGCTACGTATTCCATCTCTTCGGTGATTATGCCCTGACGGGCAAGGTGCATCTGGCTTTTATTCTTAAATTTGCGCCTTTTCTCAATCCACTCAGCTCTTAGCATCTCCTTCCTCCTTTAAGTAGTTCATAAAAAATTAATAACAACCTTCTCAGGTAACAATATGACGAAAACAGTGTTTTATTCAAACCTGCTTATCGAAAACTCGCTAAAGTAATGGGACACAATCCCTTTGTCCACATAGTCAAGCACCACCTTTGAGCTTACAGGTGTCCACAGGATACCGTTCCTGTAATGTCCCACGGAGTATACGTAGTTCTCACCGAGCTGGAGTATAGGCTTGTCATCGGGGGTAGCGGGTCTGAATCCTACCTTTACTCCGAGAAGTTCACCTTCCTCCAAGGCGGGAATGAGCTTTATTGCCCCATCAAGAAGGCTCCTTATACCGCCAAGGGTAGGCCTGGCATCGAAACCTTTATCTTCAGAGGTTGCACCTATGAGGATGTGGTTTTCCTTGGGTATTATGTAAGCTATGTCCGAGTAGTAAACTTTGTTAAGCTCAATACCCTTTATCTTGAGTATCTGGCCCTTTATAGGAAAAACGGGCACTTTCAGAAGAGGTTTGCTCCATGCACCCGTGCAAAAGACGTAAAAGTCCGCTCTATAAGTATCTCTGTAGCCTTTGATACCTTCTACTCTGTCGCCCGACAGCTCGAGCTCCGTTATGTCATCTACGATGATTTTTACCTTCAGGTTTTCGCAGGCAAATATCAGAGCGTCCATCAGCTTTTCCGCATCAACGTTGCCCTCAGCACAGAACAGCACAACCCCCGCCATCCTACTGAGGAAAGGCTCCTCCCGAGATAGTGCTGTTTCATCCAGGACTTCAACTTCTGTCATCCCTTTGTAGAGCGTCGCTCTCTCCTTCAAGGATAGGAGCTCTTCCTCACTCAGGGCGAGCCGGAGTATTCCGTTTCTGTTGAAGTATACGCTTATCTTAGATACATCTTGTAACCTGTCTATAAAGTCTGAATACAGGTTGAGGCTTTCCACAGAGAATTTTAAAAGCTCTCCTTCAAGACCTTCCGAGAAGGGGGCAAGCATGCCTCCCGCTACCCATGAGGTTCCTTCCTCGTAATTTCGCGTCACAACGCGAACGCTGTGCCCTGCGAGAGCGAGCTCAAAGGCTGTAGAGAGACCTATTGCACCGCTTCCTACTACAAGGATGTTCATGGCGTTTAAATATAATTTAAATCAAACGAGGTTAGCGGATGAAAACCCTTCATATACTGGATGCCTCCTCATTTATATACAGGAGCTTTTTTGCACTTCCTCCCCTAACTACCAAAGACGGATTTCCCACGGGGGCGATATACGGTTTCCTACGAGCCTTACTCTCTATCATCAAGTCCGAAAATCCCCAATACATGGTTGTGGTCTTTGACTATCCCGCACCCTCAAAACGGGAAAAGGTCTACAAAGACTACAAGGCGGGCAGACCCTCCATGCCCGACCCTCTCAAGCTTCAAATACCGGTCATAAAGGAGCTGATTTCTCTCATGGGTATCCCAATGCTGGAAAAGGAGGGTTACGAAGCGGATGACCTTATAGCAATACTGGCTAAAGAGTTTAAAGAAAGGTGCTTCAGGGTAAAGATATATACTCCTGACAAGGATATGCTTCAGCTTGTAGGGGAAAAGGTATCGGTGATAAATCCTATAAACTGGGAGCTTTACGATAAGGCCAAGGTTAAAAAGAAGTTCGGAGTCCCGCCGGAAAAGCTAGCGGACTTCCTTGCCCTTGTAGGAGATAGCGTTGATAACATAAAGGGCATAAAGGGCGTGGGCCCAAAAACTGCCATAAAACTTATAGAGAAGTTCGGGGGAGTGGAAGGAATCCTCAACAGGTGGGAGGAATTTAAAAAGATGTATCCACAAGCGGACAAAGAGGAACTGAGGCTATCCTACTATTTGGTAAAACCTATAATAGATGTGGATATTGAGCTTGAACCGGAGCAGGTAAAAATCAAGCCTCCAGACTTAATGAAGCTCAAGGAAAGGCTGAACCAGCTGGAGATGAAAACTATACTGAGAGAAATAGAAGAGGTCCTGAGGTTTGGTTCACAACGGAGTTTGTTCTAACTCTACCTTGTTATAGTATTTACCCTGCTCTGAACCTCGTCCATAGCCTGTATCAATCTTGAGTATACTTCGTGTGCTCTGGAAGCCTCTATCAACCTGACCATTTCCACAACAGCGTTTACATTAGACAGCTCTAAGAAGCCTTGCAATACCACTGCTTCTTGTGTAGGCTGAGCTGTACCTACAAAGAAGTCCTCCCCTACCTTAGTAGGATTTTCAAGAGCCCATATACCCAAAGTATAGCTAAGATTTCCGTCAATGTATATGTTTCCTTCCTCATCTATATCTATAGTGTTACCTAAAATCCTTATCTCTCTACCGTTTCTGTCCAAGACTCTGAAGCCTTCTTCCGTTACGAGATATGCTTCGCTGTCTAAAGAGAAGTTACCCTTTTTTGTGTACCTTATACCCTCCGGAGTCCTTACAGCGAAGAAAGCTTCCCCCTGGATGGCCAGGTCCAGCGGATTGCCCGTTTCTTTTATACTTCCCTGGGAAATGTCTGTATATATATTCTGGATTATAGGATATACAAAGTTGTTATCAGGCCTAAAGGGCGACTGGCTCGGAGTCTTCTCTCCCATATCTGTATACCAGCTGGAAACCTCTACCAGGTCTTTCTTAAAAGAAGGTGTATCAACATTGGCTATATTGTTGGCTATAACTGATAACTTCCTTTCCTGCAGGAGCATACCCCCCGCAAGTATAAACAGAGGCTGATAGTCTATAGCCATCCTTACCCCCTGTCCAGAGATAGACCTACTCTCTGCCCTCCTTTCATAAGCTCCTCCATCTTAGCTACAGCTTTAGAAAAATCAGATATATATCCTCCAAAGCCCTTGGCAAACTTCTCCGCATCTTCCCTGTTCGCAAATACAAAGGCGGAAGGAGAACAGCACGGGTTGGCAGAGCTACCTACTAAGAACGACGCTGTGAAAGCATTTATAGGATTACACGTAATAAAGTCTCTCGTTATGGCCATCTCTATCTTCTCCGGATTCAGGGTCTTGTAGGCTATCAATCCGCAGTGAGCACAGCACGTGTGAACCTTCCTACCTCCCCTAAGTATATATATAAGAGCAAGCCTCAGGTCCACGTCCTTACCACATATAGCGCATACGTTATCCTTTATATCCTCGTCCCTCTTTAGCTCCACGTTGCCATGTCTCCTGATTATCCTTCCTTCCTCTTCCAGCTCCTTAAGGTCCCTGTATATAGTCATGAGAGAAACGTCAAAATACCGGGCAAGCTCCTTTGCGGTAGAGTAGCCCTCTTCTATAAGCTTGAGAATCTGCTCTTTCCTTCCCATCATAATATTATTAAGTTTAAAGTTATACCGCCATAGACTTATGACAAACTATAAATGGACTTTATCCGTATATTAATAAAAAGTAATAGTCCACATATAAAAATA
>CAYSNS010000122.1:0-4756 GCA_964432395.1 uncultured Aquifex sp.
TAAAGGAACACGGTTATGAGATAGAGGTCAATGCACACAGGTTCAGGAATACCTACATAACGAAGCTCGCCACTCTGGGATTTCCCGTGAACCTGATAGCGGAGTGGGTAGGACATTCAAAAATATCAACGACGATGGACGTTTATATGGAAGCGGAGAGGGAGAAGCAGTTAGAAGTTATAGTGGAGAGGTTATGAGGACCAGATCAGGTGCTTACATCTGGAACTTTAACAAACAAAGTCTGGTAGCTGGCAACCTTCTCAAATGCTCCTGTATCATCGTGTAAGTAATAAACCTCTGTAGGCACATGAGGTTCTTCATAAGGATTATATGAAAGGTGCCTTGGGATTAACTCAAGCCCTTCAGGAGATTCCTCTCTTATAAGGGGTATGGCCCTCCTAATAGCTTCACTCACGTCGTCCGTTTTAGTATCATGCGCCTCCATAAATATAGCCATATTTTTCCTATACCTGCCAAGGTATAAACTTGTAAAGGTAGGGGTATTCCTAAACTGAAGAACCTTGCTTATTAAGGGTTCCTTTATGGAAGCGGCGTATACTCCCTCGCCCTCGGTTCTTGAAGGGACTATTATCATTATATTAGCATTTTGTCCAACCCCAAAGAAAAAGGTCTTTTCCTTGACTTTAAACCATCCCTCCCCTATCACAAGTATCCTTATTTCAGATACACCCTTTTTAAGCAAGAAGTCTAAAATCTGTGGGAAGGCAGGGAATCTTGTAACTCCACTCTTTGAAAAACGCTCCTCCCTGCTAATGTAATCCGTAATGTAGTTAAGAGCTTCCAACTTATATCTTTTTCCGAGACCTTTAATTTCTAGCACTACATCAGGAGGAAGTTTTCTCAGATATCTGTACAAGCTTGCTCTGGACACCTCAAAGCCATTTCTATCTAAGGTGCGCATTAGCATTGATGGTGTGAAACTTGCCCGCCACTGCTGGAGTAGTTTTCTTACCTTTTCTTCATCTTCCACCTCTATCCTGGTCCTTCTTCCCTCTTTCACTTGCCTCCCAAGACCACTCTCTACAAGGAAAAGAAAGAACTTCTCTCTACTGAAGTCCACCAGACCTTCTTTTTTAAGTTCTTCATACAACCTTGTCCCACTTTTTATCATGGGAGACATTATACCACATCTGAGATAAAATCAACCTAAATAGTATGGAATGTTAGGGCGGGAGAGAAGACGCGAAAAGCACTTTATCCAATAAGTCAATACCTAAAATCAAAAGTAGGGGAGTTCTGGAATAACAGTTGAGATGAATCCTCTGATCCTGGACTCGGAAGGAAAGAAGCTCTTTGCAACCTTCTCTGCCTGTTCTATCGGATAGGCTTCATTGAGGAACCTTCTCCTGTCAGAGACAAAGGGGTATCTCTCTCTGTAAACGGCTGAAAGCACGTTCTTGAGGTATTCAGGATCTACTTCCTCCTCTGTTTGAATTTTAACTATACCGACGGGATTTGCCTCAAAGCCTGGCAGGAACCTGAATCTCATAAGGGAGAAAGTGAATCTACTGAGGTTCTCCGCTCTCTCTCCTTCTTCCTTTACCTTTCCCTTCCAGTAAATGCTCCTGTAGGGAATAAGACTCTCCCACATGTCGTGCTGATATAAAGCTTCCGGTATGTCCCGCGGGGTTTTTATAAAGCCAACGACTCTGTTGACTATTTCTCTGTATATTTCTTCACTCTCGAGCTTGAAGGGAGTTAGCACGTGCCTTTTTTCTGGGTAGAGTCCATCGACAAGCACAAAAGAGCCTTCGTTTCTTTCTCTGAACACCTTGAGGACATAAAACTCAAGGAGTCTCATGTAGTGTCTCACGCGAGCTCTTGCTTTTTCCTTGATCACGTTGAAATTGCTAAGATCTTTTCTGTCTATCTGCAGATTGCGTCTTTCCGATATTCCCGTTCTACTGATGTCGCAGATTATCCAGCAGTCTCTATACTGGAAGATGCTTTCAAGACTCTGATGCCTGAGCGTATCTATTATTTCGTCCTCAGTAAAGAACTTGTTTCCCCTGATTATTATTGCGTTCTTAAGCTTTTCCTGAAATTCCTCCAGTTCACCCTTCACCCTCTCTCCAAAGGTCTCTCTGTAAACTTCAAAGGGGAAGAGGATTAAGTTTATGTTGCGGGTGTATGTAGTATTCCTCAATCTTCCATCGGGAAGCCTATATAGAAGAGCTGCCGATATACACGCATAGTAAAGGGGGGTACCGCTGAATCTTGCGTGTCCCACCTTGTAAAGCTTCATAGAACCATCAAGAAAAGCATCGAACTTTATCGGAGAGTCTTTCGGGAAATCTACAATCTTCAGGTCCCCCTCTGGAATTATCTCTTCTCTGTCCAGCATGGGACCTTCATATTCCAGAGCAAAAGACTGGATAAAAAGAGGTCCTCCTCTCATCACTCCTCCTTGAGTCTATGCAAGGGCTTTGGAAACCTTATCACGAACGGTACCTCTATTGGATCGTGCATGAAGATAAGCTCCCCCTGTTTCAGGAGGGGAATCTTGCTCCGCAGCCCGTCGGGGAGTCTCTTGTAAAATCTGTCCGAAAGCTCAATCTCCTCGCTCTTACCGATGAGGTAGGTGGAACAGTTTCCGAGTATCTCTTCATCAATCTGAGATGCAAACTGCTCAGCACCGATAAGGGTTAGTCCGTAACTCCTTCCCCTTGAAGCTATTTCCTTTATAAACTCCTTTATTGAAGAATCGCCTCTTCCCGAAGGAGCAAACTTGTTAAGCTCGTCCACGAAAACGCTCACTCTCGATGGGAAGTCTCCTATAAACTGATTCTCCACATACTCCTGCCCCCTCTTTTTGGCAGGCAAGATCGAGTGAAGGGAGGAGAGGACGGAGAAGAAAACCATTCTCTGCTCGTTATCTCTCAAAGGTTCTATATTTATCACCCACAGCTTGCTGAACTCTAAGTCAAACACGTTTATGGGGCGTCCCCTTGCCACTTTTGGCTCTATAACCCTTGAAGAGTTAACTATTCTGTTCATCCTGTTCATGAATTTTCTAACGGTTGCTTCGTGATGGGGGATGCCCCCGATCGTGATGTAACTTCCCCTTGTTCCTGAAATCTTGGTGCTAAGGCCTCTAAGAAGCCCCTCAAAAGTAGTCCTCCCATCCCTGAACTCATCAGCTATGGACAGCAGAAGACTGTCCATCTTCTCGTCAAGGTCGCTTGGGTTGAGAAGGGCAGCTATCGTATGGGTGCCGAGGTCGAGGAGGTCCTGAAGTCCATAGCTGAAATCTCTACCGGGCTCGAACACCTCAGCGTCCCTGAACACCTTTATCGGATTCACACGGTACTCGGGGCTGTCCTCTCCCAAAACATCTTCATACTTGTAAGCTCTCTCCCAGAGGGAACCCGTATCCTCGTCTATGGAATTCAGCTCTTCAATCGCCTCCTCCATGGTCTCGTATTCGATATCGTTTATGTCAAGGAGATCCCGCTCCTTTACATTAAAAGCAATCACCGCCAGCGTCCTGTCGTGTCTGCCAAGTTCCTCCATGCGTGCAGAGTAACAGAGGGCAGAGGCAATCAGAAACAGTGCGTAGCTCGTCTTGCCGGCAACACCCGATTTACCCGTTATGTTTACGTGTCCGGATTTGTATCCAAACACGTTCGTGAAGTTCCCGTAAACCGGAACCAGGGCACCGCTCCCATCCTGAACGAAGCCCATGAGAATCCTGTAATCCTCCTGAATCATGGAAGAGAAGGCGTTTTCCAGAGTTTCCCTTCTTGACTTGTATATTGGATATGGGCGTGTCAGGGGAGCTGTTTTGCCATCGTTCCTGTATACTATCCTTGCCTTACCACTCTTTATCATGGGAATCTGTGTGGGCAGGCTTCTCTCAGGCTGTCCGAAGGACCAGGAGTAATAATGTTCTACAATGTCCCTTTTCTCCGATCTTACTGTGCTTTCCTCGACCACCCCGATCACAACCCTGCCCTTATCCATCCTCACCTCAATCATCTCCCCCTGTTCCACGTAGATGTCCTCCGAGTCCTTGAGCCAGAAGCTGAATGCCTGAGGGGTAGAAGGATCAGCCTGGGTGATGGACACCCTCCCTATCACACCCTCAAGCTCTTCTATTTCCTCGAGCTCTCTTATCCTTTCTATCTCGGCTTTTTCAGATACTTCCTCTTTCTCCTCCTCGTACTTAAAACCGTAGAGATCCTCCTCGCTTTTTATGATTTTCAACACTTGCCTGAGAGCTTTTGCCTTTTCGTCCCCTTTTTCTTCAAGTAAAGGGATCGTCTTGTGTTCTAGAAGCCATATGTTCGGGTTCTTGAGAAGGATTCTACTAATGACCCAGTCTACGAACTCCCTCCTGTCTTTCTTTGTCTTTCTGCCTATTTCCTTAAGAGTATTTTTTAAATCAACGTTCGTCAGGAGTTTTTCTCTTAACTTTTCTACTCTCTCCCTCATAACTTTCCTCCCTGTACTCAGGATAATTATAATTCTCCAAGCATTTCCTAAGGATCATGCTCACGAAACTGCTCTTGCTTATTCCCAGCCTCAGCGCTTCTTCTTCTACTCTGTTTATCACATCAAGGGGCAAGCTGTAAGTTACCGGCTTCTTGCTCCTCAACCTGGTTTTTATTTTCATTTCAATTATGAAACTTTAATATGGTACATATCATATTAAAAATTAATAACTCACACTACCTTAAAATAACCCGAGTTGCTACCTACAGGTCATGACTATAACCCCAGTCTGAAACTTCTA
>CAYSNS010000123.1:0-4746 GCA_964432395.1 uncultured Aquifex sp.
GCTTGAAATAGTGGAGTAATTAAGCCTACGGACAGAAATACCACCGCTATCGTAAGAAAGTGCTTGCCTATTTCCTTGTAGGTTCCTTTCTTCAGTTTCATATAGGCTTCACCATGACAATGTAGGCTTTGTTGATGGTGATGATGTCCTTTTCTTTTCATCTAATATCAGCTGTATGTCAAACTTTGCCTTAGCTCTGAGGATACCTTGAAGTTTGACAATGTTATTCCCGTAAGCAACGTGAACCTCTACCTTCTTTTTATGGAGGAAAATGATATAAGCGTCATATTCCGCTCTCGGGGGCTTTTGTGCTTTTTCCGGTGCTTTTTCCGACATGCCTAATAACCTAATCCGCTCTTTTGAGCATATCTAATATAAGGATACCAAATGTGAAGTTAACACTTTTTTTCCGATGCCCCACGCGGGGCATCGTATAATTTTGAGTAATGGGACCTTACAGAAGACCTATAGCTTACGAATATGATTATCACACCAAAATCGGAAAAAGGCAAGTTTTTTTATGTGGTTCCAGAGGACCGGGCGGGAGCTCGGAATTCCTGAAGCTCCAGATATGGAGGCGTGTAGGTGAAGACCCTCGTAAGATAGATGACTTCCCTCTTGCCTTCCACGAAGGTTATAGAGACCAATACGCTTATGTAGTCTTAATCGCTGACGAAGAGGGGAAGCCTTGCGATGCTCGGGTTGTCAAAACACGGGAGACCCTGAACAAGATAGCTTCCCATAGTAGGGTTCTAATACACCCTCAACCTATACGGATACCTTCAGGGTTCTGGGAGAGATACAGGGAAGCGAAAACTCCGCAGGAAAGGTTAGCTCTCATAAAGGAAACCGAGCTCCTGAAGGAAGAAAACATCTTCGCTCTCACTTGCTTTGTCCATGACATTGATACTCCCTACGAAGAAGCTGAGCCTATAGTCCTTGAGCTATTTGAAAAGCTGGGGGTTAGGGGCTATGAGCTTGGCAAAAGCAAGAGCGGGAACCTGAGAGCTGTTATCTACCTTCAACCTCTCAGGGTAGAGGTGGGAGATGGGGAGAACAAGAAGGTAAAGGCTTTCTACCCCACCCCCCACGGTAAGAACAAGAAAAACGGACGGACGCACCTTGAGAACGCAAAGGAAATTGTAGAGATAATCACGGACTATCTGAACGCTAAGGGGTTGAAGGCTGACAGAAGCTTTCTACGGCTCAACCATCCCATTTGGTATGGTATAGGGTTTTATGCACGGGTTAAGAAAGCTCCCGGTGAGACTAAACTCTATGACCTTTACAGGAGAGCTAAAGAGCTTCAGAAGGAGCTAAGAGCAGAGAAAGCTCTCAAGCGTCCGAAGAAGAAAAACACTAAGGTCATCGTTCCCTCTTTTGTAGCCAAAGCTCAAGTCAAGGCACTTGACGACCTTGCAAGGTGGAGAATAGCGGTTAGGAAGCTTGCAGAAGTCCACACGAGCTACCGCTTTACAAAGGTCATCCTTCCCGCCGTAGGATGGGCAAAAGACCTGAACCTTGACAGGTGGGAAGTGGACAGCTACCTCAAGGAGCTACTCAGCGATAAGCGGGATATGGACGAGGAGCTTGAGAGGGCGTGGAAGTATGCTAAGCCTACGACCTTTGAGTGGAAGGGCGGGAAGCTCAAGTATGACGTGAATGAGCTTGTTATCCGCTTCCTTGAGGAGCTTGAGGAGACCGAAGGGGGAGCGAACAGGCAATACCTTCTCCATGAGGTTTTCGGCGGGCAAAACTGGTTGCTCCAGATGATTGAGCGGTTCTGTGTGCGTCATAAACTTGTGTCCGTAGAGAAAAGAAAGCTCACCCCTGGTCCGGGCAGGAAGGCATACGTCTATACCCTCACGGAAAAAGGAAAGTCTTTTGTAGATGCCTTGAGAGACAAGGAGTTGGAGCTATCCTACAGGCAAGTTGTGGGGTTTGATACCTCTTTGGATAAAAAAAGCAATATAAAACTCCCCCCCATAGGGGGGGAGCAGAGAGTCTCGTTAGAGACTCTCGGTCTGGGGGGGGATGGAAATAATAAGTGTTCACCAGGTGAGACCTTAGGCAAAGGGTCTGTCACCTTAGCCCCAGAGAAAGACCCTAAAGAAGAGAAAGGGGATCTCTCTCAAGCTCATCTTTTAGACCCCCCCTGTTCAGAAGCTTCCGATAAGGAAGCTTCTGAAGACACACCGATAAGCGGTAGCTTATCGGGTGTGTCCATCTTTCCTGATAACGGGCGGGCGACTGACGACACTGACGACATCGTCAGGCAAAAGGTGGAGGGCATACCCGAGGAGCTTGTAGAGAAGCACCTTGAGGGCAAAGAACAGAAGCCGAAATACGACCCGCACGACCCGCTGGAGAAGGTAACGGTCAAACGTGCTCTGGAGCTGATAGAGAGGGTAGAAGCCCAATGGATGACTCAGCTCGGGGAGCTCCCTGAACGGAACGGATACAAGAGGCTAATCTTCGGAGCCGTCAGGTCAAAAAGTGGAAGGACATACAACCTCGCAGGCTGGGGCAGGTTCGCCGAAGCCCTCGGCAAGATAATGGAGGAGCTCGGGCACAGGGTAATCTATCCCAAAGGCTACGATCCTTGGTGTGAGGAGGGGATTGAGGAAGGTGAGGAGAAAAAGGAGACCCCGCAGGAACTCTTGCGGTCTTCTGGGGGCGATCGCAAGTCTTCACGCACGGGCGGGCTTGAGCATCTTGAGCAAAGGGAACTGCTTTTCGGACACTGGAATGACGGGAATGATGAGCCTGCTACAGAGCTTGATGGACACGGGAATGATGAGATCGCTGTGGATACAGGGCTTGAGCCCGTAGGTGAAATGGTTTTCCAGAGCAAGCGAGAAGCTGTGGAGTATCTTGAGAGTTTGAACGGGCAATATAGTCTTGGGGATAGGGTGTGTGTTTTTGTTATTCCTCCCGGTTGGGACATAGCTGTCCCCTACGAGTTTGAAAAGGTCATGAAAGAGGTTTTCAGGGGCTTTGAACCGATTGGGTGGAGGGAGACATGGGAGCTGAAGCGTATTCACTGGACTTCTTAGCTGGAAGGCTGTATGATACATTCTTTACCTACTGAGCGTGCCTTCGGCACGCACGTAGGCAAGGGGGGGTATCCCCCCTTGACCCCCCAGAGAGAAGGGGAAAGAGGGAAGGGAAAAAATGGGAAAAGAGGGAAGGAGAAAAGGGAAAAAGGGAAAAAGGGGGAAAAGATGAAAGCGCTGAGCATACGTATCAAGACAGCTGAAAAAAAGGAACATCGCTATCTTGTCCATGACTTTCGGTTATACTCCCCTGAGAGCATACCTTCCTACATAGACCCTGAGCGGACTTCCCGAAACATATTCCTCATACGGAACATAAACCCTGAGACGGAGGCTGAGGCAAAGGAGCTAATAGGGGAAATTGAAGGGGAAAATAGGGAGCTGTTCAAGGAGCTTAAGGAGAAGGGATACATAGCGAAAAATCAGGGCTACAAGCTCAAGTCTCACCTTGCTCATGGGATACTTACCCTGTCTCACGAAGCCCAGGAGGAGCTAAAAGAAGACCCCCGAAAGATGGAGGACTTTTTAGAGCGAGCTAAAGACTACCTTCAAACCCTTGCAGGTGCTCTCGGAACAGACCTTTTCTATGCTGTTGTTCACTTGGACGAGACAGCTCCCCACATACACTTTGCCATGCGGAACCTTCGGACACGAGAGCCTGACCATGAGGCTTGTGAGAGGGTAGGGCTGGACTATGAGGTTATGAAGGAAGGTGTAGGAAAATCCATTACGGGGACTTTCTATGGGGAGAGTGTGAAGGCAAAGAGCAGAAGACCCTATATGGTGCACTTTTCTCAGCTTCAGGATACCTTGGACTATTTTGAACCTATCGGCTTCGGAAGGGGAACACCGAAAAAGGAACGGGAGGCAAGGGGAGAGCCTTGGTGGAAGGTGGCTAACAGGAGCGTCCGACAACTCCATGAGGACTTACCAAAAGAGCTAAGACTAAAAGAAAAAGAGCTGAAGCGCTTGGAGAGGGAGATAGAAAGGAAAAAGGAAGAGCTACGGAAAGCGGAAGAGAAGCTAATGAAAATAGAGAATGGAAAGAAGAAACTCACAAAGGAGCTGGTTAGGCTGGCTAAGGAGTTGGAGGTCAGGAAAGAGGAAAAAGGGATTTTGAGGAAAGAGAATTACATCCCGGTTAGGGAGTTTGTCCGCTACATGAAGGCATACGTAGAAAGCGTAGCGGACTATTTCGCTGTTGCAGGAAAGGAGATAGCGGGTGCGAGGGAGAAGGTGAAACAGGTGGAGACCCTTGAGGAAAGGGCAAGGCTTCTTGAAAAACAGGTGGAACGTTTAGTGGAGGAATTGAACAGAGAGCTGGACGAAAGGCTCAAGCTTGAGGAAGAGGTGGAACAGCTCAGAGAGGAAAATGAGAGGCTAAGGAAAGAGATTAAGTCCCTGAGAGGGAAAGAGCTTGAAGAAGAACAGCCAGAGCAACAGCCAGAACAGGGGAAAGAGGAGAAAGAGAGCCGATACAGGAGGGTTAGGAAAAGATTGAGGTAGTTAGCTTTGAGCCTCTGTGCCTTTCTCTGTCTATGATGGGCAAGGGTTCACCTTTAGAGACTATAAAGGTGAGGAAAATGTATCAGGCAGGGGTGGTGCCTTGAAAACACAAAGTTTGTGTCTAAATTGAAGCACATGGCTACTAAGGTCAGGACGAACGTTTATCTTGATAGGGAGCTAAAAG
>CAYSNS010000124.1:0-4730 GCA_964432395.1 uncultured Aquifex sp.
CTCCCAGGACCTGAACCTCTATATGTTTGGGGTTTTCCAGATACTTTTCTACAAATATGTCTCCCTTTCCGAAGAAGGTTTCCGCTTCCCTGTATGCGGACTCAAAGGCGGTCTTTAGCTCTTCCTCGGAGCGGACTATCCTCATACCTCTACCGCCACCACCGTATGCGGACTTGAGCATAACGGGGAAGCCTATTTCCCTTGCAACCTTCAGAGCTTCGTCCGCATCCTTTAAAGGTTCCGGCACGCCGGGGACTACCGGCAGTCCCGCCTCTTCCATTACTTTCTTTGCTTTGACCTTATCGCCGAATATATCTATCTGCTCGGGGGTCGGCCCTATGAAGGTCACTCCTCTTCTCTGACAGTATCTCGCAAAGTCCGCATTTTCCGCCAGAAATCCGTATCCCGGGTGTATGGCTTCCGCTCCTACCTGGCGGGCCAGGTCAACTATACGAACGTAGTCCAGATAGGCCCTTATAGGGTCTCCGGGTATAAGGTAGGCCTCGTCCGCTTTTTTCACGTAAAGGGAACGAACATCCGCCTCCGAATATATCGCAACCGTCTTTATACCCAGCTCTTTGCAGGCCCTTATTATACGGAGCGCTACCTCTCCCCTGTTGGCTACGAGAACCTTCCTGAACATCTTTGTAATTATAAGCCTATCTTTTGATAGGGAATGGTAAGACTTAAAAAAAGCCTCGGACAGCACCTGCTCGTATCCGAAGGTGTTTTAAAAAATATAGCCCGGTCTCTGGAGCTCGGACCCGGGGATAGAGTGATTGAGATAGGAGGCGGAACGGGAAACCTTACGAAGGTTCTGCTGGAGTATCCCGTAAAGGAACTGCTGGTTATAGAGTTGGATTCGCAGATGGTAGCTCAGCTCAAAACAATCGGTGATAGCAGGCTTAAGGTTATACAGGGAGATGCCACAAAGACCGAGCTGTGTTCCTTTGGAGAGGAAATAAAGGTTGTCGGAAACCTTCCCTACAACGTGGCCTCCCTGATAGTTGAACGGATAGTCTTTTGCAGGGAGTGTATCACCTCCGCTGTCCTGATGCTCCAGAAAGAAGTAGCGCTAAGGTTATCTGGTAAGGGAGAAAAAGGATGGCTTTCGTTCTTCCTGCAGGTTTTCTATCATGTGGAATATCTTATGAGCGTCCCTCCGAGGTTTTTCATCCCGCCTCCAAAGGTTGATTCGGGAGTTATCAGGATAAGGAGAAAGGAGAACGCGCCTGACTTTAACAGCGAGGACCTGAAGGCTTTCTTGATAAAGCTCTTCTCCCACAGACGCAAGATGCTACATAAGAAGTTTGATAGGGATATACTCGCCAGTGCGGGAATAGAGCCCCACCTGAGAGCGGACCAGCTTCCACTGGAGGATATTCTTGAGTTGTATAATGTGTATAGGGCGAAAAGATGAAAGACATATTCTTCATAGAGAGAGATCCTTACGCACCCATAAGGCACTGCTACGCTGTGAGCAGAGTCCTGTACGAGGACAAGAGTGAGTATCAGGAAATACTGGTTTTAGAATCCCCGGAGTTCGGCAAGCTTCTGGTGCTTGACGGAGTTGTCCAGCTTGATGAGAAGTACGAGTTTATGTATCACGAGTTCCTTGCCCATGTTCCTCTTCATGCACACCCTAAGCCCGAGAGCGTTCTAATTGTAGGCGGTGGAGACGGCGGGACCCTAAGAGAGGTCCTAAAGCACGACTGCGTGAATAGGGCTGTCCTCGTGGATATAGACAGGAAGGTAGTTGAGGTTTCCAAGAACTTCTTCCCTACACTGTCCTGCTCCTTCGATGACCCGCGAGCGATAGTTGTTCACGAAGACGGTTACAAATACATTCAGGACTACGAAAGCGAGTTTGACGTAGTGATAGTGGACTCAACGGACCCGGTGGGATTTGCTCACGTTCTGACCACCGAGGAGTTCTTCAGGTTCGTTCATAGAGCATTGAAAGAAGATGGAATATTCTGTGCTCAGACCGAGTCCATACACTACCATCTGGACATGGTAGTAAGGGTGCAGAAGAACCTTCAGAAGGTGTTCCCGATAGTGGACCTATTTACATCGGTAGTTCCTATATACGCAGGCTACTGGTGGACCTACTCCATAGCCTCTAAAAAACACCCTGTAAGAGAGCCCGCCAGGGAAGTCAAGGTAGAAACAAAGATATACTCCGAGGAGATGCACAAGTATGCCTTTCTGCCGGAAGGCTTTTACAGCAGGCTCCTTAAAGGAGAGTTTAAGCTGTGAATTTATGATAGAATTTTTCTCCCCTCGTTCCTTCCTCAGAGGAAGGGACCAAAAAGTCCGGGAGGTTGGAAGATGCCCAGGCACAGGCATTACAAGACGGTAAGGTTCTACGAGACCGTTTTCGTTCTCAAACCTACCCTCACTGAAGAGGAGGTCAAGCTAAAGTCCGAGGAGATAAAGAAGTTTATCCAAGAAAAAGGAGGAGAGGTGCTCCACTTTGAAGACTGGGGAACCAAGACCTTGGCTTACCCCATAGAGAACTTCAACCACGGAAGGTATTTCCTGATTCAGTATAAGACTCAGAACCCCCAGCTTCCCAACGAGCTTGACTTTCAACTCAAGATAAACGAGGACGTGATAAGGTGGCTCAACTTCCAAATAAAGGAAAGCGAGGTGATAAAGGGTGCTAAATAAGGTTCTTCTGATAGGTAGGCTTACGCAGGACCCTACGATAAAGTATCTTCCTTCGGGCACAGCGGTAACGGAGTTCACGCTGGTGTGGAATCGCAGATACAGGTCGGGGGAAGACTGGAAGGAAGAGAGTCACTTTTTCGATATAAAGGCTTTCGGTAGCCTTGCGGAGGACCTTTCTACCCGCCTGTCGAAGGGCTACATGGTTGTTCTGGAAGGTAGGCTATCTCAGGAGCGCTGGACCGGGCAGGACGGTAAGAACTACAGCAAGGTGAGAATAGTTGCGGAATCGGTCAAGATTATCAGGAAACCCAAGATAGAGGAGATAGAGGAGGAGGAAATAGGCCCTTCCGAGGATATGAAAAGGATAGAAGGTGAACTGAAGAAACTGGAAGATGAGGGCAAAACCTTTGATGAAGATGACGAGATTCCTTTCTGAGGGGAGCTAAGATGAAGATGGCGGTATGCCCCCACGACTCTACCAAAAATAAGGTCCAGTGGCTCTACTTTGTGACCTACCTGTCTGAGAAAACAGGCCTGGATATAACAATGGAGCAGTGCTTTGACTTTGAGTGTTACTACAAAAGCTTCCCGGTTGTAGATATAACCTACTCAAGTCCTTTGGATGCTCTTAAGCTTAAAAGAGAAATGCAGTTTGAACCCGTTGCGGGAAACGACAACTACGATGAGGTTGTAATAATAGCGGGAGAAGCCCAGACAGCTTCTCTGGAAGCTATTGATGGAAAGAAGGTCCTTGCGGTGGAGAACCAGTTTGCCACGTATCTGGGCAAGAAAATTCTCAAGGAAATGGGTATAAAGGTAGAGCTTGAGCCTGTAGACTCTTGGCAGAAGGTTATAAACGGTGTTGCAAAGGGAGAAGCTTCCTACGGCCTGGTGTATAAAGACTTCTGGGACCAGCTTTCAGAGCTGTCCAAGAGGGGGGTTAGAGTGGTTTATGAGAGCGATACTAAGCTGAGCTCACACCTGATTATGGTAGCTCCTGAGTTTGTGCAGTTCAAAGGACCTATTCTGCAGGCTCTTGAGAGTATGCCCGACGATGAGAAAGGCACCAAAATCCTGAAGGAGCTCAGGATAAATGCTTGGTATCCTGTGGATTCTTTGGAAAGTGTAGAAAAACTTGTTCAGGAGGACTAAGATGGCAATAAAGAAACCTTCCAAGAAGAAGGTCTGCTACTTTTGCGAGAACAAGAAAGAGCCGAGCTACAAAAACTACGAAGAGCTCAGGCAGTTCATGACCGAAAGAGCGAGGATAAAGTCAAGAAGACAAACTAACCTCTGTAATAAACACCAGAAGGCTCTTGCCCTCCAGATAAAGAGAGCCAGACAGCTGGCCCTGCTTCCCTACGTGGTCGTGTAAGGAGGTGGTATTATGAAGGTGATACTCACAAGAGACTTAGAAGGTTACGGCTTTTTCGGGGACATAATAGAGGTAAAGAGGGGTTTTGCGAATAACTATCTAATACCCAGGGGATACGCATTGCCCGCTACCGAGGGAAACATCAGCCACATACAGGAAATTCTGAAGCAAAAGGCCAGGAAGCTTGAAAGGGAGAAGAAGAAGGTCTTAGAGCTTGCCAAGAAGCTTGAAGGTGTAGTGGTTGAAGTTGTCAAACCCGTAGGAGAGGAAGGAAAGCTCTTTGGCTCAGTTACTCCCACCGACGTGGTAAATGCTCTTAAGGAAAAAGGCATAGATATAGACAGAAAGAACGTTGTCTTCCCTCACGCTATAAAGCACGTAGGAGTTTACACCATAACCATAAGACTTCACAGGGACGTGTCGGTCGAGATAAAACTTGATGTCAAACCCCAAGAAAAGGACTAAATTATTACTGCCATGAAAGAGGTTGCGGTAGAAAAGAAAAAGATAAGTCTTTCTTCTGACTTGATCGTAGCAGTTGCGGGTATATTGACAGCAGGCTTCCTCTCGCTCCTTCCCTACGAAAACACATTCTGGTATAAGTCCGCCATGCTCACTTACGGGCTCACCTCCCTAATCTACATAGCCTATCTGCTGATAAGAGAAAAAATACTGGGAGCTA
>CAYSNS010000125.1:0-4632 GCA_964432395.1 uncultured Aquifex sp.
AGTTATATCATCTATAAGAGCAAACTCAACGGGAAGCTTAACTTTCCATCTGAGACTTTCTCTTAACTGGACCCTGTCAATCCTGTCTGTATGCTCCAGAACCAGCACCAACCTATCTCCCTCTCTGTATTTGTCCTTTACCAGACTCTCAAAGCTGTATCTTCCTTCATTTTCACGTATAAAGTGGAACCTAACGGACTCTCCCACCCTAACCGCTCTGGGTAGGGGCTGGAGAACTACAAGGTGCAGTTCTGTCTCCGTTTTGTCCCAAACAGCGGAATCAACAGAAACGCCATCTATTATGAGTTTCCCCGTCTGGTAAAGGTCTATGTCTCTGGTATTGGTTATGGGTATGAACCACGGTATGGTGTCAAACTTTAGCTTAGCCCTTATGGATGGTATGAGCCTCACATCGGACATATTTTCTTGGATTATTCGTGATACTATCCTTTCAAAAAGGGGTTTGTTCTCGTATACCATTTGTGGGTCGTATGGAAGTTTTCTTGCGTACTTCCACAAGAGCCTTATCTCTTCCTGCGTAAGGCCCAGAGACCTACCCCTGGAAAAGAATGCCCTTTCTATCTCCCTTAGGTGTGAAACCTTGCTCCAAAAATATGGAACCGATATAGCTAAGATAGCTACGCCCAAAACCACAAGGAACAGGACCACCTCCCGTGGAGAGGGGCCCTGGAACATATAACGTGATGCTTCAACTAGGTTATCCCACGCGGATTGAAACTCCATTGTTTTATATTAATGCTCCCTCCCACCCTTTTGAAGTCTTATATGTGTGCCATAACCATCTGTTTGAGAGCATCTTTGGGCTGAACGCCTATCCTTGTATCCACCACCTCTCCGTTTTTGAAGAGTATAACCGTGGGGATGGCTCTTATGCCATACTGCATGGCTATATTTGGGTTCTCATCGGTATTGAGCTTTCCTACCTTTATCTGGCCTTCAAACTCTTGGGCAAGCTCCTCTATTATGGGAGCTATTATTCTGCAGGGTCCGCACCAGGGTGCCCAAAAATCAACCAACACAGGTTTATCGGAGCTAACTACTTCCTCGTTCCAGTTACTCTCCGTAAGTGTTATGACATTTCCTGCCATCAGAGCTCCTCCTTTATAATCATATCGTAAAGCTTCAAGATTCTCTCGTCCTTTATATAGTAGCAGATTATAGAACCTTCCCTCTTCCACCCTACGATGCCCCTACTTCTCAGTATGGACAGGTGCTGAGATACACTGGGTTGGGACATGTTGAGGACTTCCCCCAGATTCTTTACGCACTGCTTGCCCTCAATCAGTATGGATATTATCTTAAGTCTCACCGGGTGGGAGAGAGCTTTGAAGAACTCCGCAAGTTCCTCTAACTTCTCCTCGTTAGTTACTGTTGTATTCATTATCTTGCCCTCAAGAGAAATTTTAACATAATTAGAATATAAGCAAGATTTAAATCTTTCTCAACACTCTGTAGGCTTCCTCTATCTCCTTCCTCGATATCCTGTGGGGTGAAAACCTGTGCCTCTGATAAAGTCTGACTATGAACAGGGCTTCCTTGTAAAGTTCCGTGTGTTCAAGCTCTCTAATTACCTCCTCTGGTAGCTTGCCCCTGAGGCTCTTTCCGAGCTTCTTCTCAAGCCTATCGATAGCTTTCCTGTACAGGTTCTCAGGCGTCTTTCTAAGCCTTGAGTATACAACCCACGCGGAGAGAAACAGCAGGCCAAGAGTCAGCAAGGGAAGTATATATTTGGTCAATAGAAACTTCAGGCTCTGAATGGATAGAGACGAAATACCTGTAGCTATACCTTTGAAAAAGGAGACCTGCTTTTGGGCGGAAAAGTCTACCACATTCTCATACCAGAAAGAGACAATCGCATCCCTTATAAGGTCAAACTCGGAAATTCTCTCTACGGAGGGAGATGTATAGGGAGGTGTGGTATCTATCCTAAGCCACCTGCCCCCCACGTAAGCCTCCACCCATACGTGAGCCATTGAGTTGGTTACTATGTAGTAGTTGCCATACTGGTTCTTTATATAACCTTTATACCCTCCTACTATACGTGCGGGAATTCCCATTAGTCTGAGGAGCAACGCTGTGGAGGATGCAAAGAATTCGCAGTTTCCTCTCTTACTTCTAAACAGAAAGTGCTCTATCGGATTATCCTCCGATTCTGGAAGCTTAAGCGTGTAACTAAAGCCTTGGGAAAAGAACTTCTCTACCGCCCTTATACGTTCCTCTGGGCTCTTGTTTTCGGAAAGTCTCCTTGCAAGCTCTCTTATGCTCTGGGGAACATCCCGGGGAACCTGCAGGTAGACCTCTACAGGCTTATCCCTCGGTGGAGACTGCACGGAGACCGCATGAACTCTTATGGGTTTGACTATAGCTTCCGAAGGTTTGTAAAACCCTCCTTTTCTTCTCGTAATTGTTCCCCTAAAGCCCTCGGTCTTGACTATGTGGATGGGATAGTCCAGAAGTGGCAGGAAAGTATCAAAGGAGGGTTCTATAAGCAGAGTGTAACTTACCGTCCTACCCTTCAGCCCCACAGGCTTTTCTTCTATCTCCTCAATAGTGGGTATCCACCTGTTCCCCACAAGGGTGTCGAAAACCGATACTCTCCAGTAAGGGTCTGGAGGAACGTTGCCGTATACTCTCATAACGACCGTGTTGTCCTGTTGTATTTCTCCCACCTTACCTAACTCTATTTCGTTAGCTATACCGCTGACCAAACCACCCTTGTTTTTGGCAAACGGGTCAAACAGAGGCGAGTAAGCTCTCGGTAGTATAAGGAAGAAAGGCACACTGCAGAACGCCACTATTACAGGAAATGTCAAGGCGAACTTCAGGTAAGCTGTTATAGCACTTCTGTGTATAGGCTTATCTCCAGCGTTAGCGTAGAGGTTAGTAAATAGAAAGGCAACGGTTCCCAAGAACAGCTCGTATATAAATAGGAGTAGGAAGCTAAGGTCAAGCCTGTATGTGGCGGATATAGCTACTCCAAACAGACTGAGGAGAAGCATCTGGTATATATCCCTTGGCCTTTTCTCTTCCAGAGCCTTGACAGTTATAAGTAAGATAACCACGCTGGCAAAGGGTTCTATCAGGTTTTCTATGGATAGCTGTGAAAGGAAGAGGAAAGTTAGGACTAAACCGCTCAGGTTGAGTATCCAGCGGGGAGGATAGACTCTAAATTTCCATTCGTTTATAAGTGAAAGGAAGAACATAACAAGGAGAGGAACAAGGAACAGCTCATTTGCTATGTTTGATAGGGATAAGAAGCTACCTAAGGCTACCAAGTAGCTGAGCGTTACCGCTACGCTCTTAGCGGAAAGGTTTCTTAACATACATCAGTTGTGTTGTGTCCCTTGTTTTTCGAGCTCCTTTATGAGCTTCATGGTCTGGTCAAACTTATACAGGGAAGATGCGACATCTTTGAGGTGCCTTGCAGCTTCTTTGTAGGCATCTTTCAAGCGGGGGTCTGTAGCTCTCTCTGCCTTATCCAGTAAGTTCCTGTGAAAGAGCAACAGTCCGTTCCTGAGTTCATTAAAGTCCATCTCCTTCCTCCGATTTCTCTGAGCTTTCTTACAACCTTAGAAAATATCCTGCGTAACAGTCCTTTTCCATGACCTGAACCAAGGACGAAGCTTATCTTTATCACGGGGCAGTCCTTTCCCTTGGATATGTCCTTCAGTAAGGATTCAAGGTCCTTCCTAAGCTTGAGAACGTTAAGTCCGTAATATATACCCTTTAGATTTCCAAGCTCTCGCAGGGCATCCTCTATGAGCTTTCTCTCCGCTTCACCGTGCTCAAACAACTTAGTGTAAAAGTCTGACAGTATCTTCACAGCCTTGAAGAAGCTATCTTCTTCTCTGAACCTAAGAAGCTGTTGTTCCGCATAGATAGACGCTTCTCTAAACAGCTCCTCGTTGAATATGAGAGCGCTCATATGAACTGCTTCCGCGGGTGTGTTCCTCTTCGAGTAACTCGAGACCTTGCTCAAAACTGTCCAGTATTTGAGAAGCTTTGAGTAAACCTCGTAGAATACCTCCCTGTATTCGGGCATGAAGCTGACACTCAGACCTTCGGGTGAAGATACCTTAAGTATATCCTTACCGTAGAGCACATCTCCCGAAGGTGTCGTGAACTGAAAGAGATACAGTTCAAGCAGTATGTCCTGCCACTTACCTTTGTAGGTGTGAAAGGTCTTGTTGGCACAGGATATAAGTTTGTTCAGTTCTATATCAAAGCTGTTTTCCTTCCTGACCAGCTGACAGTAGCATATGGGGTATAGAAGGACTTCTTTCTTTGTAGGGTCCTCTATTATCTCCAAGAATAGGCTTTCGAGTTTACCTATTTCCTGCCAGGTGTCTTTCAACATATAGAATAATTTAAAGTATGGTCATAGTTCTTGCAACAGAGGAAAAAGGGAGTTTATATTAAATTGAAGTAACCGAGGAGGCTAACAACAGTTGAGGTATAATGTGCAGAAGGAGGAAAAAGCATGCAAAAAAGCGGACTGCGTGAGTGCGGGACGGTAGCAGGGTCGCCGATGGAAGGAACCCCGTTACTGCGGTGCTCCCTTTATGGGGCACTGTATAATCTCGCACGAGTGCAGTCCGTAGCGGGGCTAAC
>CAYSNS010000126.1:0-4572 GCA_964432395.1 uncultured Aquifex sp.
CTCCCTTGCGAGCGTTAGCAGGCTGACTATAAGGTCAAGGTTCTTTCAGGAGAAGGTAGGTAGGGTTTTGAGGGTTGAGGGAGGAAAGGTGGTAGATGTTTCCGAAGCGGGTATGCAAGTAGGAACGCAGGTAGAAGTTAAAGACCTGTTTTACAACCTGCCCGTTAGAAGGAAGTTCCTGCGCAGGGAGGACACAGAAACCAGAAAAATTGCGGAGGTTGTGAGGGAGTATGCTCTTGCCAACCCTTCGGTAGGATTTTCCCTATACTCTAACGGGAGGGAGGTTCTCTTTCTCAGACCTTCCGAACGCAAAGATAGGGTAGAAGAGCTCTTTTCCGCCAAGTTTGAAAGTATAGAAGAAGAGAAAGAATACCTAAAGCTTACAGCGTATATACGCAGGAATGTCAAGCAGGGAAAGTTCTACATCTTTGTAAACTCAAGACCGGTAAGCTCAAAGACCCTGAAAGAATTTCTCAAAAAGAGCTTGGGTTATAAGACTCTCGGGGTAATATTCTTAGAGCTTCCACCCTTTATGGTGGACTTCAACATACACCCTAAAAAGAAGGAGGTAAGGTTCCTCAAGGAGAGGAAGACTCTTTCCCTTATAAGGGAAGCCCTGACCTCTAAAAAGGTAGAGATAAACTTCTTAGCTCAGGAAGCGTCCCCTTACGGAGAAGAGCCTTCTCTGGTGGGTCAGCTCGACGATACCTTTGTGCTCTTCAAGATGGGAGATTACCTGTATATTCTTGACCAGCATCTTGTATCCGAAAGATATAACTATGAGAAGCTCGGGGGATCTACCCGTGCGGAGGAGATAGCCTGCAGAATTTCCCTCAAGGCGGGACAAAGGCTGTCTGAGAAACAGATGAAGGAACTATTAGAAATGTGGAAGAGCTTGGAAAACCCCCATGTCTGCCCCCATGGCAGGCCCATATACTACAGAATACACCTCAAGGATATATACGAGAAACTGGGTAGGAGTTACTGAAAACTACATAAGCTGCTGCTGTTTTTTAAGAGCCTTTAGTATCCTCTTTCTTCTTGCCCTTTCACGCTTTTTCTTGCGTTCGCTGGGTTTCTCGTAATACTCCCTTCTCTTTACTTCCGTGAGTATCTGCTCCTGGTCAACGAGCCTTTTGAACCTTTTTAGCACCTTCTCGGGGGGCTCTCCGTCGTGGACTATTACAACCGCCAACTACATCACCTCCTTAGTCTGAGGCAAGTATTTTAACATAAATTCGCTATGGTGATAGCTCTGCTGACCGACTTCGGGACCAGGGACGGATTTGTTGGCGTCATGAAGGGGGTTATTCTATCTATAAATCCTGCTGTAAGTATAGTTGACATATCCCACGAGGTTGAGCCTTTCAACGTTCTTGAGGGTGCTCTGCTCCTCAAAGCTCATTACAGATACTTCCCCGTCGGGACGGTTTTTGTTGCGGTAGTGGACCCGGGTGTGGGCTCGGAAAGAAAACCTATAGCTATCAGGCTGGGAGACTACTTCTTCGTCGGTCCGGACAACGGAATATTTGACCTTGTGGTTGAAGAGTCGGAGCAAGCGCCCTGTGCGGTGGTTCTGGAAAATGAGCGGTTTGCACTCCCGAAGATGAACAATACCTTCCACGGCAGAGACATATTTGCCCCCGCGGGCGCATACATATCAAGAGGTGTGCCCTTAGAGGAGTTCGGCAGTAGGTGTGAATACAGTAAAAAGCTCAATCTCCCCAAGGCAAGAAGTAGCGAGGGAGCTGTAGAAGGTGAGATAATCTACTTTGATAGGTTCGGTAACGCTGTTACGAACATACCTTGTGGAAATTACGATTATGGGATATTCAGGGGACAGAGACTAAGGGTAGTTTCACACTTTCAGGCGGGAGACAGAGGCAAACTTAACCTCGTGTGCGGTAGCTTCCGGTTCATGGAGCTTTTTATCCCTATGGAGAGTGCAAGGGAGAAGTTGTCCCTTGAGGAAGGGGAGAAGGTTTTGCTCTTTACCCGCAGGAACGTTTAGAGGATAAGAGGGTCGCCTACTCTTATAAATTTTCCCTTCTCCTGGGGAGGAATTACGGTGTTTATGCAGAGCCTGTAGTAGGTATCCGTAAACCTGCTTCTCGGCGCCCAGGGCGGGAGAGTTTCCTTTCTCTTCTGGATGAACCTTCTTACAAAACCACTGAACTCCTCTCCCGTGTAAGGGTCCCTTGTGGGAACGGGGCATCTCTTAGATATACCGTAGCCTTCCAAGGTAACCTCTCCTATGCGGAACCTCACCGCTTCCTCTTCTCCTACGAGCCTGTCCTCCCAGAAGGGAGGAACACCTTCTATCTCAAGGTTAGCTCTGAACCTCCTCCTTACGTTCTCAAGGGGTAGGTCCATCCAAAGGGATACCTCTTCAAGGGTGGATTCGCTTACCAGCGTGGGACCATGAGCTCTTCGGTCGTCGGGGAGTCCTCCATCGGGAAACCTTCGCAGGAACACCTTGTATTGCAGGACTTCCGAGAAGAAGTCTTCTATGGGTTTAGTTTCTTCCAAGGTAAACTTGTAACTCCTGCCCTGGTAGGAGAAGCTTACAACTCCGGTCTCAAAATCTACATAACTCCTTACCTGGTGGAGCTTTTTCTCCCTCTTCCCGCTGATTACGTTTCCTTCCTCGTCCACGAGGACAAACTCCCTATCGTGTTCAAGAGAGCCCTTCTCCACTATGCGGGCCTCCTTTACTTCAACAGGGTCAAGTCCCTTGAAGGGATACACGAGTATCTTACTTACTCTTGGCTTCATCGGGGTAAATTTATACCGTATTTCTGTATGCGGTAGCTTACCTGTCTGGGTGTCATCCCCAGTTTCTTAGCAGCCTCCTTTATCACAAAACCGCTCTCTTTAAGGGCTTCCTCTATGAGCTTCTTCTCTATATCCCATATGGACTCTCCTGAGGAAAGTTGTCTGGATGGAGAATCTCTATTTGGCTGTATACTTTTAAGCTCCAAAGGGAGCTCTTCTTCGGTAAGGACTCCGTCGGTATCCAGGATTATCATCCTCTCTATGACATTTTGGAGCTCTCTTACGTTCCCGGGCCAGCTATAGGACATAAAGAGGTCCATAACTTCCGGAGAGACTTTGACGTCTTTTCCATACTCTCTGCAGAACAGCTCTACGAAGTGCTGGACCAGTATGGGTATGTCCTCTTTCCTCTCCCTGAGAGGGGGTATAAATATGGGGAATACGTTTAGTCTGTAATAGAGGTCTTCCCTGAACTTCCCCTGTCGCATGAGCTCTTCAAGGTTTCTGTTCGTAGCTGCTATGACCCTTACATCTACCTTCAGGGTCTTATTACTGCCCAGGCGTTCTATCTCCTTCTCCTGCAAGACTCTAAGGAGCTTTGTCTGAAGGAAGAGGGGCATATCACCTATCTCGTCAAGGAAGATGGTTCCCCCGCTGGCGAGCTCAAACTTTCCCTTCTTGGAAGTGTATGCACCCGTGAAGGCTCCCTTTTCGTATCCGAACAGCTCCGCTTCCAGAAGCGACTCGGGTATTGCAGCGCAGTTAACCGCCACAAATGGCTTGTGAGCGCGGGGACTCAGGAAGTGTATCGCCCTTGCAAATACCTCTTTGCCTACTCCGCTCTCTCCCCTGAGAAGGACTGTCGCATTCGTAGGCGCCACCCTGTGAACCAGGTCCAAGACCTCAAGAATCTGCCTGCTCCTTCCTACAATACCTTCAACGCTCAGGTCTTTGTAGACCCTCTTGAGTTCCATCTCGAGGGCCTTCTTCTCTACCTCAAGCCCCTTTTTTTCCTCCTCTACTTTCTTTTCCAAGGAAAAGCTATTGGCTATCAAGGTCGCTATCATGTTAAGGAATCGGGTCAGCTCATCCAGAGACTCCTTGCCCGACATCTCTTTGTCCGCACTCAGAACGCCTATAACCTCACCTCCTACCTTTATAGGGACCGCTATGAAGGCTATCTTCTTGCCCTTGAGGTTTTTCCTCTTCCAAAGCTTGTTCAAAAACTCAGGCTCCTTTGATATGTCCGGTATAACTATCGGCAGGCCGTGCTTCCACACCTTACCGGTTATCCCCTCCCCTTTCTTAAATCCCTCCTTCGGAAACTTTCCCGAAGATGTTGCCTTTACAACTATCTGCTCGGTGGAGGGGTCGTAAAGGGTAAGCGTGATTCTCTCAAAACCTATATACTTTTTTAGAAGTCTGAAGATATAGGGAACCGTGCTTTCTATGTTGAGAGAACTTGAGAGAAGCTTGCTTATTTCGTATAGGGTTTCCAGCTCAAGTTTAGGGTCCATACAAAAAAAATTATAATACTTGTCTTATACCATGAAAAAAAGGCTCATAGCTTTCCTATTGGTTCTGATTCTTCCTGTTATCGCTCAGGAGTCCTTAGAGGGACTGGCTGAGGAGGCAAGAAAGAAGGGAGAGGTAGTCCTGAACTTTGAAAACATTGATATAAAAGAGCTTGCCCGCTTTATGGGTGAGCTTACCCGCAAGAACGTCATAGTTGACCCCGCAGTGAGGGGAGAGGTTAGCCTTGTCTTCTCAAGACCTTTGAGTATAAAAGAAGCGTGG